>CAYPJK010000007.1:0-18939 GCA_964411025.1 uncultured Nevskia sp. | reverse complement strand
CGATGCCGCCGAGCTTCACCTGGTCCATCACCTTGGTCAGCACGCCGGTCTGCGACTCCTTGTCGGCGATGATCACGACGGTGTCATCCGGGCGCTCGATGTGGAGCCGTTCGATGGCGCCGCGGATCTCGCCGATGCCCATGCGGCGCTTGTCCATCCAGATGTCGCCGTTGGGACGGATGGCGATCAGGATGTTGCCGCTGTCCTTGTGTTCGGCGGTCAGCGCCTGCGGACGCGTGACCTGGATGCCGGACTCCTTCACGAAGGACGTGGTGATGATGAAAAAGATCAGCAGGTTGAGCACGAAGTCGAGCATCGGCGCGAGATCGATGCCGGTCTCCTCGGATTCTTCGGCGTGGCGTCTGGACATCATGGCGACGGAACTCCCGGTAACGCGTGGTGGAGAAAGCGCGGTGCGGCGTCAGCTCTTGGTGGGCGCGATCGATACCGCCTGAACGCCGCCCTGACGGACCTGGTCGATGACATCGACGAGGATGCCGGTGGCCGCACCCGGATCGGCGGCAACCACCACCGGGTCATCCGGCTTCTGGGCGTGCAGGCTCTCGATCTTGGCGCGCACCGAACGCTGGTCGACGACCTTGCGATCGACGGTGATCTCGCCGTTGGCGGCGATCAGGATGACGATGCTGCTGCTCTCGCTCTTCTCGGCCGAGCTGGAGGAATTCGGCCGGCTCACGGTGATGCCGACCTCCTTCAGGAACACAGCCGTGATGATGAAAAAGATCAGCAGGTTGAGGACGAAGTCGAGCATCGGCGCGAGATCGATGCCGGTGCTCTCCTCCATGTGAACGATGCCGCGCTTGCGCTGGCGCATGAGCTGGTTCCCCGCTTTCGGTCAGTGGATTTCAGAACTGGAACTGGTCCGACAGCCGCTCGGTCTCCATCGCCACCCGGCGACGGAAGTAGAAGCTCGGATAGAGGCCGGTGATGCTCACGGCGAGGCCGGTCAGGGTGCAGATCATGGCTTCCGAGACGCCGTTGGCCATCGAGCGGGCGTCGGCCGAGCCGCGCGCCGCCATCACGTCGAACACCGCGAGCATGCCGGTCACCGTACCGAGCAGGCCGAGCAGCGGGCACAGCGGCACCAGCACCCGGAGCAGCAGCAGGTTGGTCGACATCCCGGCGTTGAGCCGGGAGATCATCGCCTTGCGGATCTGGTGGGCCCGCCAGCTGGAACGCTCGCTGCGTGCATTCCAGCTGGCCAGCAGGCTCTTCGACTGCTTCGGCAGCACGCCGAAGAAGTACCACCAGCGTTCGATCACGATCGACCACATCACCACGCAGGCCGCGAAGATCAGGGCGACGACTTCGCCGCCCAGACTCATCATCTCGGTAAAAGCGGAAATCGGCGCCAGGATCAGTTCAAGCACGGCGAGCCTCCTCCTTCTCGAGGATGCCGGCCAGCAGGCCGGTGCTCTGCTCGTCGAGCACCTGCAGGATGGCCTTGGACATCGAGGTCAGCCAGGCGTTGGCGAACAGCAGCGGGATGGCGATGCCAAGGCCCAGCACGGTGGCGATCATCGCCTGCGAGATGCCGGCCGCCATCAGCTTGGGATCGCTGGAGCCGGATTCGGTGATCGACTGGAAGGTGATGATCATGCCGACCACGGTGCCGATCAGCCCGAGCAGCGGGCCGGCGGCCACCGCCAGCCGCAGGAATGCCTGGAAGCGTTCCAGCTTCGGCACTTCCTTGAGCACGGCTTCGGAAATGCGCAGCTCGACGATCTCGGCATCCTCCTCGATCTTCTTGGCGCTGCTGCCGGTGAACGAGGCCAGCACCCGGCCCAGCGGGTTGTCGAGCTTCGGCAGCTGCACGTTCTTCAGCTGCGCCAGCACCTTCGCGCGGACCTTCAGCAGATAGCCGAACTGGAAGATCGCAAGGGCGGCGCCGATGAAGCCGACCAGCAGGATCACGTAACCGATCGACTCGCCTTTCTCGATGCGCTCCATCAGGTCAGGCCGCAGCGAGTAGATGGTCAGCAGCACGCCGCGCGTCGGATCGACCACCGTCTTGGCGTAACCGCTGGTGCTGTCCTGCAGCGCCTTGGCAGCGTCCTGGAACTTCTCGTCCGGCTGCCGGGCCATGACCGCCAGCGATTTCTCGGACGGCAGATAGGCGAGGAACTTGCCATCCGCCATCGCGTTGAATGGACCCACGCGGACCACCGTGGCGTCCTTCGGCGCACCACCCGGCGTGACTACCTTGGTGCTGAAACGAACCACCTTGCCGCTTTCGGTCATTTCCCGCTGCAGCTCGAACCAGAAGCGTTCCAGCGTGGCGATCGACGGCACCGCCTTGGTCGCTGCCAGCTCGTTCATGAACGCTTCGCGCTCCGGAAACTGCGCGGAGATCATCGAGGTGCGGACCACCGAGGAGAAATCGTTCGACACCTGGCGAACCACGCCGAACAGCTCCCCCAGGTTGCCGCTGCGCGCTTCCAGCTGCGCCTGGAGTTCGCCGATCTTCTTCTCGTTGGCGTCGAAGGCGGCGGCCAGATCGGTGCCACGCTTGCGCTGCTTGCCCAGCTCCGCCTGCGCTTCCGACATCAGCGCCGACTGCTTGTCGACCTCGGCCTTGAACTTGGCTTCACGCTCGGCGTTCAGCTGCTCCTCGCGCTGACGCACGGTCTTGGTCTGCTCGAGCAGTTCATCGAGCGTGGCCGGCGCCGCCTGGGCGTTCAGCGACATCAGCGCGCCGAGACCCAGCGCGGCAGTGACCAGCGCGGTCGCGAGCGCGCGACCCTTGACGTTCTTGCAGGACATTACTTGGCCTCCACGGGGGCGTGCACGGGAACAACGAGGAAGTCGGGCGCCGACTGCTTCTTGGCAATCTTCAGCCCGGTCTTGGCATCCAGTTCGTAGCGGTTGTCGACGACCCAGGACTTGGCATCGGCGTCCCAGTAGCCGGTCTCCTTGCCGTCGAGCGTCTGGTACAGCAGCGCCACGCGGCCGGCGCGCACGAAGTCGACGGTCTTGTCGCCGACCTTGCCCTGATAGGCCTCCAGGGTGCGGCCGTACTCCATCTCGATCTGATAGCCCTCGACGATGCGGCGGTACTTCTCCGACACCGAGATGTCCGCGCGCGCCATCATTTCCTTCAGGCCCTTGATGCGCTTGCTGCGCTCGTCGGGCAGGAATGGCGTGTCGAGCTTCACGAAGCTGTCCAGCGTGGCCAGCATGTTCGACATCAGCGGCGTCACTTCGCGGGCGGTCTTGTCGATCTCCGACAGCTGCTGGTTGAGTGCGGCGATTTCTTCGTCCTGCGAAGCGGTCTGCACGGCCAGCTGATCGTTGTAGTCCTTCAGGCTGCTGGTTTCGGTCAGCGCCTGGCGGTAGCTGGCAACGATGCCGACCACGGCGTCGTCCATTTCGTCGATGCGCTTCTGCGAGTTGCGGCCGGATTCCTCGGCCTTGGCCTGCTCGCCGATCGCCGCCTTGACCGGCGCGTCGGCCGCCAGGGCGATGTCGCCGAAGTGGAGGCCGCACAGCAAGGCGGCTGCGGTCGCGCCGCTCAGTGTCTTCAACTTGAGAGTCATGGTTTCACCTGCCTGTCGTGTCCTGGGCCTGCAGCGCAGCCGCTGCAGGCGGGGTTTCGATGGACCGGTGTCCCGCCTGCCGGCGGGACACCGGCTTGCGTTCAGTAGTCGAGCTTGGCCTGGAACTGCACCGCCGCCCCCGGCATCACCGAGACGAGGTTGACGTTGGTATCGCCGGTGCCGGCACGGAAGTAGCGCTGATCCAGCACGTTGAAGCCGCTGAGCTTCAGGTGCAGCCGGTTGCGGTCGAAGGTGATGCCGGTGTTCATCGTGAACGACTGCGGCAGCTTCACCAGCTTGGTGCGATCGAGATAGAACGACGAGAAGCGCTGGCCATCGACATGGAAGGCGAAGCCGTAGCCGAGCTTGTAGTCCATGTTGACGCCGGTCTGGTAGCGCGGCTCGCCGACCCGGTCCAGGTACAGGGCTCCGATTTCCGCCGGCATCACCAGCTGCACGCGCCCGCCGTACAGGAAGGCTTCGGCCGGATACAGCACCGAGCCATCGGCGTTGAGAATGTCCTGGAAGCCGAGCTGGCGGCCGTTCAGCTGCAGCTGCGAATTGGTGTTGAACACGTACTTCTGGTGCTGGCCGACGAAGTACATGCCGATGTGGAACTTGCGCGTCGGGTTGCCGTCGATCTGCAGTTCCAGGCCACGGGTCTTGGTCGCCGAGGAGTCGGCACCGGCGGTCGGATCAGCGGGATTGGAGACGTCGCTGCGCAGCTGCCGGTACATCGCCACCGATGCGAACAGCTTGCCGCCGAACCAGTTGCCCTTGATGCCGCCTTCCGACAGCTTGGAGCGGCCGATGTGGCCACCCGGTGCGGTGACGACGGTGTTGGCGACGATGTTGTTGGAGGCATCGAGGATCACCGAGGCATCGGCGATCGTGAAGTAAGGCCGGAAGCCGTACGGCAACTGTTGCGACAGGCTGATGCTCCAGGTCTTGCCGTCGTCCCAGGCCGGGCCGTAATCGCAGCGGCCGGAGGTCAGCACCAGCAGCTGCTGCTCCGAGGCGGCGATCTGCGCCGAAGTCGGTGCCGCAATCGCATTGCCGGGCAGGTTGCAGGAGTTGGCCAGACCCGGCTTCTGCTGGTTGTTGTGGGCGTATTCGATGTCGCGCGCCGTCGAGCCGTCCCAGCGCCCGCCGAAAGTCAGGCTGGTGTTCTTGAACAGCGTGACATCGAACATCAGGCCGGCGCCGAACTCGTCGTAGACGCTGCGCCGCTCGCCTTCCGCCGGCGCACCGGTGCGCCACGATGGATCGTTGAGCTGGTTGGCGAACTTGGTGTTCGGATAGTGCTGGCCGTCGCCGTACTGCGGGTCACCGCGCAGCACGTCCTGGCGATAGTCGTAGTCGCCATTGGAGTTGCGGATGTAGCCGGCGGTACGCCGGTAGTTGATCGAGGTCAGCGTGTTGACGTCGACCCAGCTCGGCATCCACTTCTCCGGCAGACGCCGGGTGACGGTGAACTTCTCTTCGAAACGGTGGATCCCCTGCTTCTCGCCGTACGGCAGATAGGAATCCTTGAAGGTGTCAAGGTTGTCGGTGAAGGTCTGGATCTTCATCGTGAAGTCCGGATCGGTGTCGTACACCAGATCGAACCAGGCCAGGCCGACATTGGCGTTCTGCAATCGCTCGTAGGAACCGTTGCGGCGATAGTCGACTTCCGCGAAGCCGGTGGTGGTCGGATCAAGGAAGAAGCCGACCGGCAGCGTGCCGGATACCGGCGTCACGCCAGCGCCGAGCGCGCGTGCGGCGCGCACCTGCCCGGTCGGGTCCTTGTTCGGATTCGCTTCCAGGTAGGCAAACAGCGAGTCCGGAATACCGGGCTGCACCGGAAAGTGACCGGGCAGGCAGAAGCCCCCGGGGCCGGCGAACTGGGCGTTCTCGCCGGTGCACTTCGGCCAAGCGAAGCGCTGGTCGAGCGGCCGGTTGGCAGCCGACACGGTACCGGCCACCGGCGAGTTCGCGTGCAGTTCGCGCTGGCCGATGAAGCCGTCGCCGAGGCCGTCGAGATTGGCGCCGGCACCGGCGTCGAGGTTCACCAGCGGGCTGCCGCGCACATACCGGCCGTTGTCGAGCAGGCTCTGGGTGACACGGTTCATGTAGCCGCCGGAGGTCTGCGAGTTCTGCGCCTGGAAGCCGCTTTCGACGCGGAACATGCCAATGTTGTTCAGGCTCAGCGCCGACTGCAGCAGGCGCTGCCGCACGTTGACCTGCCGCACCCAGGAACCGGAGTTCTCCACCAGGCCGTAGGTGTAGAAGCCGCCCTGCTTGCCGGCGACATCGACCGGGCCGCCGACGCCGGTGGTTGCTTCCAGCTTGTCCCAGGAGCCGACCACACCCTGCACGAAGCCGGCGAGGTCGGTCAGGTAGGACCCGGTCTGCGCCTTGCCGCCGGAACGCGGCTGCTGGTTGACGTAACCGCCGATGCGGCCGAGACCGAAAATCGGCGGTGCCGCACCCTTGACGATTTCCATCGACGACAGCGACGACAGGTCCGTGCGGTAGTGGCCCTGCGCGGTGATGCGCTTCATGCCGCGCCAGTAGACGTCGGCCGGAATGCCGCGCACGTTGATGCCGCCCTGCAGGCCGTAGCGCGTGGTGGTGTAGGTACCGGGCACGGCGCGGACGATGTCCTCGATCGCGTTGATGCCGAGCAGGTTCAGCGTGTCTTCATTGATCAGCGATACCGCGCGCGGCGTTTCCAGCAACGGCTTGGCGAAGCCGGCACCGCCCACCGCCTCGCTGGCGATCGAGGGGATGGCGCTGGCATTGACCACCATGTCGCTGAGCACCGAGGCTTCGCCGGGCGGTGCAGCTTCCTGCGTCACCGGCGCTTCGGGCGGCGTGGTGGACTGGGCGTAGGCCATGCCGGTCGGGACCAGGATGGCAAGAGCGGCGGTCAGGTCCTTCGTGGCGGCACGAAGGGTGTGGCCGGATTTCCGTAGCTTTCTGCGGCTGCGCATGGCGTTCCCCGTGGATGTCTGGCGGGCGCCGCACACGTGTGGTTCGTGTGTGGCGTCCCTGCTCATCTGACGGGAACGCGGCCGGCCACCCTACCCCGCATGTGCTGCGGAGAGCGTTGGAAAACTACAGTTCGCGGCGCACGGTGAACTGGAATCGTCGGCCCGGCAGCGCCGACACCGGCACGTCGGCCAGCGTGTCGCCATTGCGGGCGCGGAAATAGCGTTGGTGCGTGAGGTTGAAGACGTCGGCCTTCAGTCTCCACTTGCGCCATTCGGCAAACAGCCCGGCATTGAAGACGCGCGCTTCCGGCAGCTCGGTCAGCTGCAGGCGACCGGCCGAGACACTGGACAGGTAGTTGCCGCTCAGCGTGATGCCGAGCCCGGGCCGCAGCAGCAACTGGCTGGTGAAGCCGAGCTGGGTATTCGGGTTGCCCTGCTTCTCGCGATAGGCATCGAGCCCCGGCGGCAGCGCCACGAACGCGCGGCCGCCATACAGAAAGGCCTCGGCCGGATAGATGACCTCGCCGGTCGTCGGGTCGACGACATCCTGGAAGCCGAGCGCGCGCGCGTCGACCTGGATGTTGCCGCCGCGGTTCGGCGTGTAATAGGTCTTCTGGTTCAGCGCGTACAGCGTCATCAGGAAGTTGCGCGTCGGTACCCATTTCAGCTCGCTTTCCCAGCCGCGCGTGCGGGTGCCGGCGACTTCGGTATTGGCAAGGCTGGGATCGCCGACGCTGTTGACGCTGACGCGGCGCTGCTCGTAGGCGGCGGAACTGATGAACAGCCGGCTGTCGAACAGGCTGGTCTTGATGCCGAACTCGATGAACCGCGAGGCGCCGATGTGGCCCAGCTCGATCTGGGTATTGCTGACGCGGTTGATGTTGTTGTCGAGCATCAGGCTCGATCGTGCGTAGGTGGCGTACGGCACCACCGGGCCCGGCAGCCGCTGCGACAGGCTGATGCTCCACGAGGTGCCGTCGTCCCAGCCCTTGGCGGTCATGTCGCCAGTGGCGAAGACGCCCGGATTGGCCGACGTGCCGGCCGTGGTATTGAGCGTGCCGGCGTACTCCACATTGCGCGCAGTGGAGCCGTCGATGCGATAGCCGCCCAGCAGGTGAGTGCCGCTCGCGAAGTCGATGTCGAACATCGCGGCGGCGCCCATTTCGGAGATCTTCGACTTGCCGTGCACGGTGTACGGCAGGCCATCGTCCTGCAGGTCGGCATTGGCGGTGCAGACCGAGAACGTCGTGTTCGGCGTCATGCCGGCGTTGTCGTCGCGCCAGTCGCGGGCAGTGGCATCGCTGCGGTTGTTGCTGTAGTCGCCGAAGCACTGGGAAATCGGCGCATAGGTGCTGCGGTAGTTCAGCGAACCCAGCACGTTGATGCCGATCCAGGACGGCAGCGCCTTCAGACGCCGGGTGACAGTCAGCTTGTCTTCCCAGATGCGGGGATTCTGATCGGTGCCGAACGGTTGTTCGGATTCCTTGAACTGGTTCATCGAATCGAAGAACAGCTGGTTCTTGATCGTGAAGTCGGGATCGGCGTCGTCGATGAGATCGACGTAGGCGGTGGCCAGATCGGCTTCCAGCCGTCGCTCGTAGGCCGCGAAGCGGCGGATATCCAGCGTGCCGTAGCCGGTGGTGCGCGGATCGAGCGCCATGCCGATCGGCACCGAGCCGGAGATCGGTCGCGGCCCGCCGACGCCCTGGGCGCGCAGCAGGCCGCCGGGATCGGCTTCCGGATGGGCCACCAGGTAGTCGTACAGTGTCTGCGGAATACCGGCGACCTTGGCGAACTGGTCCAGCCGCAGCGGCTGGCCGTTGCCGTCGTACTGCCACGGGAAGATCTGCACCAGCGGCTGGTTGACGACGCTGACCGTGCCGGCCACCGGTGAGCCGCGATGCATTTCCAGAAAGCCGATGCGGCCGTTGCCGTTGGCATCGAGATTCACCAGCGGCGAGCCTTTCACATAGCGGCCGCTGTCGGCCACCGCCTGCGTGAAGCGGCCGATCAATGCGCCGGCCGTCATCGAGCGCTGCAGCGCCAGGCCGGATTCGACACGGAAGCGGCCGGCGACGCGATCGAGGCTCGACGACAGCTGCAGCAGCTGGGCATCGTTCGGCACGCCGCGCGCGTAGGCGTTGGCGGTCGACAGCGCGCCGTAGACCGAATAGCCGCCGGCGCGCTGGCCGACCTTGAACGGGCCGTCGAAGCCGAAGCTGACTTCGCGCAGGTCGTAGCTGCCGGCCACCAGCTGCACGAAGCCCTGGTCGTCGGTGACCAGCCGGCCGTCGCTGGCGCGCGCCGTGCGCGGCACCACGTTGGTGTAGCCGCCGACCTTGCCCATGCCGTAGATCGGCGATGGCGGACCACGCACGACCTCGATGGAGTCATTCGCCGACAGCACGCTGTTGACATGCCCCTGCAGGTAGACGCGCTTCATGCCGCGAAAGAAGGTATCGGCCGGGACCGAGCGGACATCGATGCCGCCCTGGATGCCAAAGCGCGACGGCGTGAACGCGCCCGGCACCACCCGCACCAGGTCTTCGACCGACGCGAGGCCGAACAGCTCGATGGTTTCCTTGCTGATGAAGGACACCGAGCGCGGGGTCTCCAGCAACGGCTTGTCAAAGCCGAACGCCGAGCGGCTGGACTCCTGCGGCAGCGTGCGGCGCACATCGCGGACATGCACCGCGCCGAGCTGCACGGTCTGCACGCGGCGGCGGCTGTCGTCGTCCTCGACGGCCGCGATGGCGGCATCGGCGGCAGCGGCGGTCAGGATCACCACGGTCTGCGGATTGGCGAACAGCACCCGCAGGCCGCTGCCGGCCAGCAGCCGTTCCAAGGCCCCGGCGGCGCTGTAGCGGCCGCTCAGCGCCGCGCTGTCATGGCCGTCGGTGATGCCGTCGGGATAGACCACCTGCAGGCCGCTCTGCTCGCCGAAACGGTCCAGCGCCTCGGCCAGCGAGGTCGCGCCGATGTCGTAGCTGCGCATCTCCGCCCGCGCCGAGGCGATCGGCGTGATGTCGTCCACTGCGAGCGTCGTGCCCGAGCAGACCAGCAGCGATGCGGTCAGCGACGCGCGAAACACCAAACGCCAGCCCTCCCGTCGACTCGTCCTGCTGCACATGCGCTACGCCCGGTATCCGATCCCTCGTCGATCAACCTCTGACGGATGCGCGTCGCCTTACCCTGTACCGACTTGCAGACGGGATCAGCGTTTCGCCATCCCTGGATTCGCGCCAGTCACGCGCGATGTCACGCCCGACACCGCACCGCTGCCGGCGACAAGCAGCCGCAGCGCAGGCGCGCGATGACGATGCAAAGGGGTGACGCAGTGAACAAACGCACACTTCATGCCATGCGTGGCGCGGCAGCCGGGCTTCCGTTGCGGAAGCGCGGCGGATCAGTCGGGACGGCGGCTCAGCACGATCTCGCGGCCCTGTTCCTCGGCGTTGATCGGCAGCGTCTGCACCAGCGCCGACGCCACCAGGTGGCTGTCGCCGGCAATGAAGTTGCCGCTGACCGGAAGGCCGGCGAGCGACGGATCGGCGAGGCGCAGCGGCTGATCGACATAGCGATTCACTTCGGCCAGCACCTCGGCCAGCGGTGCGCCGTGGAATACCAGTCGCCCGCGTTCCCAGCCGGTGGCGGCCTGAAGATCGACATTGCGCTTGGTCCAGGCCTGCGGGTGACTGCCGTAGCGCAGTTCCTCGCCCGGCTGAAGCTGCTCGGTCCGCCCTTCGAGATCGCCGGTACCGGTTACCGACACCGAACCTTCCGCCAGGGTCACCGCCACGGCATCCCCACGCAGGTCAACCTGGAAGCGGGTGCCAAGTGCCACCGTGCTGCCCTCGCCCGCCGCGACCGAGAACGGCCGGCTGCTGTCGTGCGCCACCTGGAACAGCGCGCGCCCGCGCAGCAGCGAGACGCGCCGCGCGTCGCCGCGCAGTTCGACTTCGATGGCGCTGCCGACGTCAAGCTCCACCTTCGAACCGTCGGCCAGCACCAGGCTCTTGCGGCCGTCGACCGTATCCGCGCTTTCGTAGGTTGTCGTGTCGCCGGCACTGTGGCGGCCGACCAGCAGCGTGGTCAGGAACACGCCTGCGGCGGCGACGCTGGCGGCCAGCGCCACTGCCTTCCAGCGGCGCCGGCCGGCGCGCGGTGCAGCGCTGTCGAGCAGGGCGGCATCGGCCATTGCCAGCAGGTCGGCCTGATCACGCGCGAGCTGCGACAGGCCGTCCTCGACCCGGACCGCCAGCGCCCAGGCCTCGCCGTGCGCAGGACTGCGGGCACGCCACAGCTCGGCGGCGCGACGCTCCTCGGCCGTGCAGGCGGGAGACGCCAGACGCGCGGCCCATTGGGCAGCTTCGTCGCGCAACTGCGTGGAGGTCGGGTTATTCATCTTCCAATTCTGCCATCGCCTGCGGACAACGGCGATGCAGGGCAGCATTGCGCGCACCGTCCATGGCGCATTCCCGGCCAGGCACGGGGCCTGGCGCAGGGCCTGTAGCCACAGGCCGACGAGACGCGGCGGTGACGCAGACGGGCTGCGCCGGCCGCTGCGGTGAACGCCGGGGCGAGAATCAGGCCGCCGGCGTCAACAGCGCAATCGGGCTACTTCCTGAATGACGGGTGACGGTCGTTGTCACCTACCTTTTTCATGCACACCGCCAGCGCGTGGCTGATGTGCTTCTCCACCATCTTGACGCTGATGCCGCAGTGCCGGGCGATCTCCGGATAGGTCATGTGCTTGACGCGGCTCAGCAGAAACACCTGCTGGCATTTCTGCGGCAGCTGGCGGATCGCCGACAGCAAGGTGGCCAGATCCTCGGCACCGGCGATGTGCTGCTCGGCCGTAGGCTCGCGCGAGGGCAGCTCGTGGTCATCGATGTTGCACTGGTCCTGAACCCGCCGGGACTGATCGGCGCGCGCGAAGTCGTTGGCGACGTTGGTCGCGATCCGGAACAGCAGCGACGACGGCGAATGGATGTTGCGTGCGCCCTCGTACTGCATCATCCGCACATAGGCTTCCTGGGCCACATCGTGGGCATCTTCCGGCGTCCGCATGCGCCGACGCAGAAAATTCAGCAGGGCACCGTGGTTTTCGCGGATCACCGCGTCGACCGACAGCGGTGGACGCGTTGTCTCAAGTTCTTCCGGCGCGAACGCCGTCGACGACGCCAGCAGCGTAAAAGTACCCATGTCAGTTCGCCCCGTTCACGGCCTGCAAATCCACCCAACCCGAACTACTGGCCGTCTCGTCGCGGCTTGCTGAGACCAGATGTAGCAAACGATATGCCAGCCGGTGATGACGCAGGAATCGGCCGTTTCAGGCCCTTGAAGACACGTTCCGAATTGCCGCTTTTCTTCTCTGATTCAATTGCTTGAATCATCTGTGATGACGAACGATCGGCTGTCGTCAGTGCGCTTCGCCCGAGCCTCCGTACGCACGACGGCGGCCGGCCTGCCGCAGCACGCGCCGGCGCGGCAAGCGATCACTGTCTTGGTGCAGCGGCGGTGAGCGCGCTCGCCGCTGCTGTCGTCGATCGGCCCTAGAAACTGGCGTGGCCGTCGAGGCGCTCGGTGACCCGGATCGTCACCTGCGTGGCGTGCTCGTCGGCGATCACCCTGAGCTGGCGCGCGTTGGCCGCCGACACCACCCGGCCGCCCTGCACCTGCACGGTGTAGCCGTCCGGGTAATGCAGCGCCGGCACATGGATCAGCGTGACGGCATCGCGCGGCGCCTTGCGGCCGGAGGCCAGCGTCGTCGAATAGCGCAGCGTGAAGCGGCGGCTGGCGGCATCGAAACCGTAGTCCAGTGGCACGCCGGCAATCGCCTGCGGG
Source organism: uncultured Nevskia sp. (assembly GCA_964411025.1). Taxonomy (GTDB): domain Bacteria; phylum Pseudomonadota; class Gammaproteobacteria; order Nevskiales; family Nevskiaceae; genus Nevskia. The sequence continues at coordinate 6,560 of CAYPJK010000007.1, read as the reverse complement.
AACGGCCGTTCCAGCGCCATCAGCTTGGCGCGCTTGACCGAGCCGAGATCGGTGTCGCGCTGGAACATGCTCTGCGCGCCGGTGCCCTGCCCCTGCGTGGTCGGATCGCCCCAGTCCTTGTACGACCAGTACATCCAACCGACCCGGTGCTCGTCCGCCCGGCCCGCCACCCGGGCGATGTCCGGGGCATCGTCACTGGCGCCGAATTCGCTGAGCACCGACGCCGAGCCAAGCCGCCGCGCCACGACGTCGGCGTTGCGATAGACACGCCGCGACAGCTTGCTGCAGGTCTGCGACTCGGCAGCACCAGTCGCCTTCACGAGCGGCGCGGCAATACAGTAGTTGTGCCAGGACAGGCCCAACTGGGCGTCCGCGATCGGCCGACTGCCGAGATGCGAATCGGCGCCGAACTCGAACAGCACCTGCGGCTCCAGCCAGACGATGTTGTCGGGATCGACGGCACGGATGCCGGCCAGCACCTGCTCGTAGAGCGGCTGCAGCTTGTCCAGCTCGAAGCGCGCGCAGCCGCCCGGCCGCGCGCAGACCGGCCAGTGGCTGCCGCCCCAGGGCTCGTTGATCAGGTCGTAGCCCATCAGGTAATCGGCGTCGCGCCAGCGCTTGGCAACGGCGACCCAGGCCTGCGCATACGCCGCCTGCAGACCCTTCGGATCGTTCCAGAAGCCGTCGAAGGCGCGACTGACGCGCGGTGTTACATAGCCGAGCGGGAAGCCGGCCCGAAGCAGGCCATCGGTGCGCGCCGGCTGCGCCCAGGTCGGGAAGCCTTCGCCGGAATAGCTTTCGCCGAACAGGTCCTGATGGAAATCGATCATCACGTAGATCTGCCGCGCCGCCAGCAGCTTCACGACCCGATCCATGCGATCAAGGTAGTCGTGGTCGATCAGGCCGCGCTGCGGCATCACGCCGGCGAACAGCACCCCGAGCCGGACCGCGTTGAAGCCGTGCTCGGCCAGCCAGTCGGCATCGGCGGCCGTGAAGCCATCCACCGAATCCGGTGGCCAGTACGGCGCCCGTTTCCACACGGCGTTGACGCCGTGGAGAATCACCACGCGGCCTTCGCGGTCGATCATCCAGCCGCCCTGATGGCGCAGCTGCTGGTGAACCGGTGCCACAACCGCCGGCGCGGCGGCCGGCACCGGCTTGTCGACAACCGGCGCGGCCGGCGGCTTCGGCGTCGCCGCCACCACGGCACCAACGGCCAGGGTCATGGCCAGAGCGGCCCAAGTCAGTTTCAACGGAAGGTCCTGGCGCGCAGCGCCGGTCAGAAAAGCGTTGCACTCTAATGACAGCGCGCCGGACTTCGCTACCTCGCCCAGCTCCGGCTCGATCAATGCGTTGAATCGCCGGACGAAGGCGGGGACGGCACCGGCCGCGCCGCCACCCAAACGGCCGGCAGACGGCGTATCAGAGAAACCGCTGGACGGAGTCGGCTAAACTTTCCGCTCGCAACGTGCCGGCATAGCTCAGTTGGTAGAGCAGTGCATTTGTAATGCGAAGGTCGCGGGTTCGAGCCCTGCTGCCGGCACCAATTCCTCCCCGACCGCCGCTCCGGCATCGCTTCCGGCGTATTGCGCGGCGCGAAGCGTTTGAATGCCGCCTCAGGGAGCGCTGGCACATCGTCGGCGCGGACACGCGTGGCCTGGCCGCAGTGGCGATCACCCGGACGCAACCCTTCCTTTCGGGTGGGGCCTTGTCGACACGGCTCGGATATCGTCTCGGATCAGTCGCGCCGACTGCCCCGCCCTGCCCGGAAATCCTGTCCATGAAACCGATGCTTGCCCTGCCCCTGCTGATCCTGTCCGGCCTCGCGGCGCTGACCGCCGGCTGCAAGCGGGAAGCCGCACCCGCCGCTGAGGCAGCCGCCGCCAGCAGCGCTGCGTCAGGCAAGACGGTCGACAGCGCGCGCATCGCCGCCGCCGATGGCGAGCCCGGCAACTGGCTCAGCACCGGTCGCGGCTACAACGAGCAGCGCTACAGCCCGCTCGACCAGATCAACGCCGGCAATGTCGGCGGGCTCGGGCTGGCCTGGACCTACAAGGTCGATGTCGATCGTGGCGCGGAGGCCACGCCAGTGGTCGCCGATGGCGTGATGTACACGACCGGGGCCTACAGCATCGTCTATGCGATCAATGCGAAATCCGGCGCGCTGCTCTGGAAGTACGACCCGCAGGTCAACCGCGCGAAATCCGGCAACGCCTGCTGCGATGTCGTGAACCGTGGCGTCGCGCTGGGTCACGGCAAGGTGTTCGTCGCCGCCTTCGATGGCCGCATCGTCGCGATCAACGCCGCCGACGGCAGCAAGGCCTGGGAATCCGACGCCAGCGACGGCTCGGGCCGCACCTTCGCACTGACCGGCTCGCCGTTGCTGATCGGCAAGCGGGTGCTGGTCGGCAGCGGCGGCGCCGAATTCAATGCCCGCGGCTATGTATCGGCCTTCGATGTCGACACCGGCAAGCTGGCCTGGCGCTTCTACACCGTGCCGGGCGACCCGAAGAAGCCGGACGAGAACGCCGCGATGACGTTGGCGCGCAAGACCTGGACCGGCGACCAGTACTGGCAGCAGGGCGGCGGCGGCACGGTCTGGAACGGCATGGCCTATGACCCGGAATCAGACCTGCTGTACTTCGGCACCGGCAACGGCGTCAGCTGGAACAAGCTGGAACGCGGCGAGCCGGACGGCGACAACCTGTTCATCTCCTCGATCGTCGCGGTCAAGGCCGCCACCGGCGAGTATGCCTGGCACTACCAGGAAACGCCGAACGACAACTGGGACTACGACGCCTGCGCCAACATCGTGCTGGCCGATGTCGAGTTCCAGGGCCAGCCGCGCAAGGTGCTGCTGCATGCGCCGAAGAACGGCTTTTTCTACGTCATCGATCGCAAGACCGGCCAGCTGCTGTCGGCCGAGAAGTTCGCGCCGACCACCTGGGCCACCCATGTCGACCTGAAGACCGGCCGGCCGGTGGTCGACCAGAAGGTTGCCGACTGGAGCAAGGAAGCCAAGATCGTCGCGCCGGGGCCGTTCGGCGCCCACAACTGGCAGCCGATGTCGTTCAGCCCGAAGACCGGGCTGGTCTACATCCCGGTGCAGGATGTCGCCTCGCTGATGGCGCCGCACAAGGCGCCCGGCTTCGACAACCGCGAAGGCGTCTGGAACATCGGCGGCGACCTGCCGCTGCCGGATGACGACAAGGTGGTCGCCCAGATCGCCGGCTCGCTGAAAGGCCGGCTGGTGGCCTGGGACCCGATCGCCCAGAAGCAGGTCTGGAGCCAGACCCACGCCAACATCTGGAACGGCGGCACCCTGGCCACCGCCGGCAATCTGGTGTTTCAGGGCACGGCTGACGGGCGGGTCGTCGCCTGGTCGGCCGACAAGGGCGAGAAGCTCTGGGAATCGCCCGCCAATTCCGGCGTCATGGCCGGCCCGGTCAGCTACGAGATCGACGGCGAACAGTACATCAGCGTGATGGCCGGCTGGGGCGGCGTGTTCCCGCTGATCGGCGGCGCGATCGCCAATTACGCCAAGGTGCGGCCGGAAGCGCGGGTGCTGAGCTTCAAGCTCGGCGGCAAGGCCAGCCTGCCGGCGCCGAAGCACGAGGCGGTGCCGCTGCCGGAACTGCAGGACGTGAAGGCCGATGCCAAGACGCTGGCCCGTGGTGCCGAACTGTTCCTCGGCGCCTGCGCACCCTGCCACGGCCTGAATGCGGTCGGCGGCGGCGTGATCCCGGACCTGCGCTACCTGACGCCTGAAAAGCACGCGATCTTCGCCGGCATCGTCGCCGGCGCGAAGGCCGATCGCGGCATGCCGTCGTTCGCCGGCCGCTTCTCGCTGGACGAGGTCGAAGCGATCCGCCAGTACCTGATCAAGCGCTCGCACGATCTGAAGACGGCGCTCGACGCGCAGGCCACGCCGGTCGCCGCGAAGTGAGGTGAGGCCTGCCGCTGGCCGCGCCGCGTGGCTCAGAGCAGCGCGGCGGCCAGCGGCAGCGTCGCCAGCGACAGAAGGGTGCCGACGCCAACCACCAGGTTGGCCAGCAGCGGATCGAGCTTGTACTGCTCGGCCAGGATGCCGGCGGTGACCATCGGCGGCATCGCGCACTGGAGGATGCCGGCGACGGGGACCGGCCCCTGCAGCCCGAAGGCCGAGGCCGCGCAGAAGACGATCGCGGGCGCGATCGCCATCTTCCATCCGAGGCCGCCGAGCAAGGTTTTCCACTGGGCACCGATGCCGCTGAACTTGAGCTGCAGGCCGACCGAGAACAGCGCCAGCGGCGTCAGTGTCTGGCCGATGCGGGTCAGCACCGTCTGCAGCACCTCCGGCAGGCCGCCAAGCGGCCAGATCGCCAGCGCCACCATCAGCGCCAGAAACGGCGTGAAGCCAAGCATGCGGCGGCCGATGTCGCCGATCGACGGCGGCGCACCGGAGTAGATCGCGGCGACGATCACGCCGCCGATCGACAGCGCCGCGAATGAGCCGAACTGGTCGGCGATCACCGCCGGACCGACGAAGGCCGCGCCCTTCAGCGCCTCGACCATCGCCAGCCCCATGTAGGCAGTGTTGCCAAGACCGCAGGTCAGCACCATCGCGCCGATGGTGCCTCGGCTCCAGCCGCGCCGGCGGCCGACGATCGGAAAGATCAGCACCGCCCCGAGGAACACCAGCCACGGCGCGATGGCCGGAAACAGCAGCTCGCCGGAGAAGTGCAGCTTCGGGATCTCGACCAGGATCAGCGCCGGCAGCGCGATGTTGACGATCCAGAAGTTCAGCGCCTGCGGCGCACCGGGCGGCAGGCGTTCGTGGCGCGCCATGGCCAGGCCAATGCCCAGGCACAGCGCGAGCAGCAGGATGGCGCTCATGGAATCAGGTATTGGCTTGATCGAAAGACAGGCACGGCCGCCGACGCCGTTCCAGCAGCGACGGGCGCAGCGCCGGCGGACAGCCGCGCGGGCTTCAGGCTTGCAAGAGCCGCTCCAGCGCGAAATTGCGCGGGCTCAGCGTGAGCTTCGGGTCGTGGCGGCGCTTGGCGGCGACCAGCGCCTCCTGCACCGCCTTCGGCGCGCGGGCGATGAACTCGCTGCCCCACTTCGAACCGACGCCGTGCTCGGCGCTGAAAGTGCCGCCGAAATCCTGGGTGACGTCGAACAGGATGCGGGTCAGCGCCTTGGCATGGACCGCCGCCGGCGATTCCGGCGAGCCGAGCACATGCAGGTGGGCGCCGCCGACGCCGGCATGGCCGAAGGCAATCAGCGCGACTTGCGGAAATTCGGCGCGCAGTTCCTGTTCCAGCACCTTCAGGTAGTCGCCGAACACGGCCACCGGGGTGGCGGTGTCGAAGCTCAGCCGGCCGCCGCCGAGCTTGCGCATCCGCGCGTTGCTGGCCTCGGTGATCGAGTGGCGGATTTCCTTCAGGACTTTAAGCGGCGCGTAGCCGATGTCGTCCTCGGCGAGCCCAACATCGTCGGCCAGGAATTCGTAGAGCATGCCGGCCAGGTCGACATGGGCCTTGTGCGACTTCACCTGCAGCAGCAGGTAGTACGGCGCCTCGTGACGGGCCAGCGGCGAGCGGAACGCCTCGCCCTTCAGCTCGCGCACCAGTTCCAGCGCCGGCTTGCCGATGAACTCGAATTCCTCGACATCGTCGCCGAACAGCGCCCGCGCCGCCGCCAGGATGCGCATCGCCGCCGGCATGTCGGCGACCGGGATCAGCGCCGCCTCGCGCTGCACCGGGATCGCATAGGCGCGAAGCGTTGCGCGGGTGATCACGCCGAGCACGCCCTGGGTGCCGATCAACCCCCATTCCGGGCGCGGCTGCGCTGAATTTATCGCCAGCACATCGGCCGGCACCGGCTTCCAGGCCGGCGCATCGCTGACGACCTCGCGACCGTCGCCGCTGTAGCCGAAGGCCTGGATCGCCAGATGCGCCGCCGTGCCGTAGCACACCGCGTTGGCGCCGGCCGAGGCGTTGGAGATGCAGCCGCCGACGCTGGCCGCGCTCGACGAGCCCATCTCCATCGGCCACCTCAGGCCGAGCGGCGCAAGGATCAGATTGACGGCGTCGACCGCCATGCCGGCCTGCACTTCGAGCACGCCGTCGTGGGCCGGCGGCTGGCCGAGGCCGCGCCACCAGGCGCCGAGCGCATCGGCGGCGGCTTCCGGCGATGCGGTCTCGTCGAAACGGAAGCGCTCGCCGTCCGGTGTCGTGAACGACAGCGGACGGTTGAGCTTTTCCAGGCTCAGCACGCATTCGCCTTCCGGCCGCTGCGCCTCCACCAGGCCGGTACGGCCGGCGCTGATGACCAGCGGGATGCCGTGGGCGCTGCAGGTTGCCAGCAGTTGCCCGACCTCGGCCTCCGATCGCGGCACGACCAGGCCGCTGGCCTTGCCCGGCTCGCCGCGCTCGGGAATCTCGTAGCGCTTCAGGCGGTCGGGGTCGACCGTGCAGTGGGCACCGAGCAGACGGGGCAGCGAGGCGGAATCGACGACAGTCATGGCAGCTTCAGCGGCAATGCGGGGCCCGCATTGTAGAAGAGCCGCCCGCGCG
>CAYPJK010000006.1:1378-18963 GCA_964411025.1 uncultured Nevskia sp. | reverse complement strand
GAGGATGACGAAGAACAGCGCCAGCGGGTCCAGCGGCGGCGGTGTCGAGACGCCGCCGAGCAGGCCGTTCAGTGCGTACAGCGCGTCCAGGAACAGCGGCGCGGTGAACGGCAGCGCCAGCGACAGCACGCCGGTGTCGAGCAGCGCCCAGAAACGCACGGTGGCGGCCGGCACATGGCCGGTGGCGGGCAGGCGCACCGGCTTACTGTGCCGGGACGGTTTCGAGGCTCGAAGCCCGCGACAGCAGTTCGGCGGCCCAGCGCGCGACATTGGCCGGCACGGTGGCCGGATCGACCATCAGCGGCAGGAAGTGCAGGAACGGGATGTAGGCGATGTCGGCCAGCGTATAGCGGTCGTGCACCAGGAAATCGACGCCGTCGAGCTGGCGGTCGAGGATCGCCAGATGCTTGGCAATGTCGGCGGAGGCCTTGTTGATCGCCTCCAGGTTCCACTTCGCTTCGGGGAAGAAGCGCTTCTGGAAGATGATCACGCCGGCCGGTGCGGCCATCTGGCTGTCGCACAGCCGCAGGTGCATGTCGACCTCGGCGCGACCGCGGTTGCCGGCCGGGATCAGCGACGGTTCCGGGTGCTCGTCCTCCAGGTACAACAGGATGGCCGAGGATTCGTAAAGCACGAAGCCATCGTCTTCCAGCGTCGGCACCCGGCTATACGGGTTCAGCGCCACGTACTCCGGGGTGCGCTGCTGGCGGCGGGCGAGGTCGACCACCACTTCCTCGAACGGGATGTTCTTTTCCAGCAGCGCGATCTTGACGCGGCGGCCGAAGGTCGAGAACGGATGGTTGTGAAGGCGGATCATCGGGTGGCGTTCCAGGCGGTCAGGGAAGTGGGCGGATCATAGCCGCCGGATACCGGATAATCGCGGCCTTCCCAGCGGCCGACCGATTTCATGCGCTTCGAACTCCTTGCCACCGATGGCCACGCCCGGCGCGGCCGCGTGCATTTCCCGCGCGGCAGCATCGAGACGCCGCAGTTCATGCCGGTCGGCACCTATGGCACGGTCAAGGCGATGACGCCGGGCGAACTGCGCGCCGCCGGTGCCCAGATCATTCTCGGCAACACCTTCCACCTGTGGCTCAGGCCCGGTCACGACACCATCCGGGCGCTCGGCGGCCTGCATCGCTTCATGAACTGGAACGGCCCGATCCTGACCGACTCCGGCGGCTTCCAGGTCTGGAGCCTGGCCGAACTGCGCAAGCTGACCGAGGCCGGCGTCCACTTCGCATCGCCGATCAATGGCGACAAGGTGTTCCTGTCGCCGGAGAAGTCGATCGAGATCCAGCACGGCTTGGGCAGCGACATCATCATGCAGTTCGACGAGTGCACGCCGTACCCGGCGACGCCGGACGAGGCGCGCACGTCGATGGAGCTGTCGGCGCGCTGGGCGGCGCGCTGCAAGACCCAGCATCTGGCTTGGACGCCGGAGGGCGCGCCGCCACCGCCGGACGGCACGCCGCTGCCGGAAACCGGGCCACGCGGCGCGCTGTTCGGCATCGTCCAGGGCGGCATGCATGTCGATCTGCGCGCGGAATCGTTGCAGCGATTGACCGAGATCGGCTTCGATGGCTACGCGGTCGGTGGCCTGTCGGTCGGCGAGCCGGAACCGGAACGGCTGAAGGTGCTCGACGCGATCGGCCCGCAACTGCCGGCGGATCGGCCGCATTACCTGATGGGCGTCGGCACGCCGCGCGACCTGGTGCAGGCGGTCGGCCGCGGCATCGACCTGTTCGACTGCGTGATGCCGACGCGCAACGCGCGCAATGGCCACCTGTTCACCTCCGAAGGCGTGATCAAGCTGCGCAATGCCCGGCACCGCAATGATCCGGGGCCGCTCGATCCGGCCTGCGACTGCGAAACCTGCACGAACTACTCGCGCGCCTACCTGCACCATCTCGACCGTTGCGACGAGATCCTCGGCGCGCGCCTCAACACGATTCACAACCTGCACTACTACCTGAACCTGATGAAGCGGATCCGCGCCGCCATCGAGGCCGGCTGCTTTGCGGCGTTCTCGGCGGCGTTTCTGGCCGGGCCGGAGGGCCAGTCGCGGCGTGCGGCAGAAGCGGCGGCGGCGCCGTGAGCGGCCGGCCGGGCTGAACTTTGCCCGCCGTATCGGGGTCGGTAACGGGTACCCGCAGCCGCTGCCCCGTAGGGGCACGCTGGCCCGATGGTCAGGCAGGGCGGCTCGGACGACCCCAACGCAGGCGCTGGAACCGGCCTGCCCTTGCGAGGACACACCATGAAGATTCGCCACGTCGCCCCGCTGATGGCGCTCGGCCTGTCGCTGGCCGCCACCGCCGCCACCCCGCCGGCTGCGCCCAGCGATCGGGAACTGCAGCAGTTCGTGCTGGCCTCGGTCGAGGTGAACCGGATCAACACCGCGCTGCTGGCGCGCCGCGAAGCCGCGACCACGGCCGCCGAGGCCGAGAAGCTTGAGGATGAAGCGACCGACAAGATGGAAAAGGCCATCCAGGCCAAGGGCATGAGCGCCGACCGCTACGCCGAGATCTTTGCCGCGATGGAGCGCGATCCGGCCGTCAAGGCAAAGGTCGATGCGCTGGCGAAGCCGCATCGCAAGTAGCGTCCGGCCATTCCTGCCGAACCCTGCGGCAGCCGGCCAGCGCCGGTTGCCGCAGCGCCTCTAGAACACCGCGCGTTCGAGAAGGAAGTAGGACACCACCAGCGCGCCGGTATAGAACACGCTGACCGCCGCCGCAGCAGCGACGCGTACGGCGATGCCGGAATGGCCGGTCTCGCGGTAGGCGTAGGCGGCAGCGGCGCCGAGCAGTGCCTCGGGCAGCAGCACGTAGTCGGCGATGCCGTAATGGCTGCCGACACTGCGCGGCCGCCACAGGTCAAAGATCGGCGCGGCCCATTCGGAGACGCCAAACACCAGCAGCGCCAGCACGCCCGCCAGCGGCACCGACCCGCGCGCCGCCAGCAGCACCCAGAACAGCGGAATCACCCACATGCCGGCCATGTAGGCCGGGACATGCTGGCCGATCCTCGGCGCCCCGAGATCCGGAAAGTGCAGGATGCCGACCAGTTGCGACAGCACCCAGTCCGGCACCACCTGGAACACCGACAGCGGCAGCAGGAAGGCCCACAGGCCGAACCAGTGGCCGTGGCCGCTGCTGCGCGCGAACAGCGGCAGCAGCAGGTTGTAGCCGATCACCAGCGCCAGCACGGCCAGCCCGAGCTTCGGCGCGTGCAGGTACTGGAATGCCGCCCAGCCGCCAGCGGCAAGCAGACCGTTGAGGATCAGCGCATCGCGCAGTTCACGCATGGGCGGCGGCGTCCGGCTCAGGCCGCGAGCAGCTTTTCGATGTCCTTGGCGATCGACGCCGGCGTGTCGATCGAGCCGTAGCGCTTCAGCACCTCGCCGTTCTTGCCGACCAGGAACTTGGTGAAGTTCCACTTGATCGCTTCCGAACCGAGGATGCCCTTCTCCTCGCTCTTCAGGAACTTGTAGAGCGGGTGGGCGTCGTCGCCATTGACCTTGATCTTGGCGAACATCGGGAAGCTGACGTCGTAGGTCAGCGAACAGAACTGCTGGATTTCCTTCTCGTCGCCTGGTTCCTGATGACCGAACTGGTCGCAGGGGAAGCCGAGGATCTCGACACCCCGGTCCTTGAGCTTGCGGTAGCTCTCTTCCAGACCTTTGTACTGCGGCGTGAAGCCGCACTTGGAGGCGACGTTGACGATCAAGAGGACCTTGCCCTTGTAGGCGTCGAGCTTGACCGACCGGCCGTCGATGGTGGTGGCGCTGAAATCGTAGATCGAGGACATCGCAGGCTCCGGTGACGGGGATGCAACGAAAGCGGGCCGACTCGCCGTCGGCCCGCCGGGTTCATCGATGATGCCGCGCGGACGCGCTCAGAAGTTCGCCGCGTCCAGCGCCATCAGCTCGCTGGCCGGCTGGCGCACGTTGGCGCACAGGCTCATCACCTGCGGCAGCATGCGAGCCGCGAAGAACTGCGCGGTGTTCAGCTTCTGGGCCTTGAAGATCTCGTCCGACGAGTTGATCGCCGCCTTGGCCATCCGCAGCCAGTTGTAGCCGAGGTAGGTCAGGCAGAACGCACGCTGGAAATCGACTGCGCCGAAGCCGGCATCGTCCGGATTGGTCTTGAACGATTCCTGCAGCCACGCGGCGGTCTTTTCCAGTTCGTCCAGCGCCTCGCGGAGCGGCTTGGCGATGAAGCCGAGCGGGGCGTCGCCAGTCGATTCCGAGCGGACCTTGGCGAAGAAGCGCTGCGCCAGACGGCCGTTGTGCATCATCAGCTTGCGGCGGACGAGGTCCATCGCCTGGATGCCATTGGTGCCTTCGTAGAGGCACAGGATCTTGGCGTCGCGCATGATCTGCTCGACGCCGTGTTCGCGGATGAAGCCGTGCCCGCCATAGACCTGCACGGCGGTCGAGCCCAGTTCCACCGCGGCGTCGGTGCAGAAGCTCTTGACCAGCGGCGTGTTCAGCTCGACCCAGTCGTTGGCTTCCTCGCGGACCGCCGGGTCCGGGTGGTGGTGGGCGATGTCGACGTACATGCCGGTCTCGTAGGCCAGCACGCGGGCGCCCTCGGTGGTCGCCTTCATGGTCAGCAGCATCCGGCGCACGTCCGGGTGGTCGATGATCGTCGCGCCGCCGTTGAAGGCCTTGCCCTGCTTGCGGTCCTTGGCGTAGGCGATGGCGTTCTGGGTCGCCAGCTCGCACAGGCCAAGACCCTGCATGCCAACCAGGATGCGGGCCAGGTTCATCATCACGAACATGTTCTGGATGCCGGTGTTTTGCGCACCGACCAGCCAGCCCTGGGCACCGTCGAACTGCAGCGAGCAGGTGCAGGAGCCGTGGATGCCCATCTTGTGCTCGATGGACGTGCAGGTGATCTTGTTGCGCGCGCCCAGAGTGCCGTCCTCATTGACGAGGAACTTCGGCACCACGAAGGTCGACAGGCCCTTCACGCCGGCCGGCGAGTCGGTTGCCCGGGCCAGCACGAAGTGGATGATGTTGTCGGCCATCTGGTGTTCGCCAGAGGTGATGAAGATCTTGCCGCCTTCCAGCGAGAACGAGCCGTCGCCGTTCGGCGTCGCCTTGGTCTTCACCGCGCCGAGGTCGGAACCGGCCTGCGGTTCGGTCAGGCACATGGTGCCGGTCCATTCGCCGGTTGCCAGCTTCGGCAGGTACTTCTGCTTGATCTCTTCCGAGCCGCTGGCGAGGATGCCTTCGAAGCAGCCGACGGTCAGGCCGGGGTACAGCGCGAAGGCGACGTCCGCCGAGCACAGCATCTCGTCGATCACCTTGGCCAGCGTGTACGGCAGCCCGGCGCCGCCCCATTCGCTCGGGTTGGCGATGCCGACCCAGCCGGCTTCCTGGTACTGCTTGTAGACCTCGACGAAGCCTTTCGGAACCGTCACTTCACCATTCGACAACTTGCAGCCTTCGGCATCGCCGGGGGCATTCAGCGGGGCCACCTGGCCCTGAATGAACTTGGCCGCTTCCTCGATCAGGCCGTTCAACGTGTCCGGCGTGGCATCCGCTAGTGCCGGCATCTCGGTCAGGGAACCGACGTTCAGGACGTCGTTGAGGACAAACTGGATTTCGCGCACGGGCGCAGCGTAGGTCGCCATGACTAAAGCAACTCCGGTTCAGGATGGAATGGGTTTATCGGCGCCGCCTCGCGCCTGGGCACCTGACAAGGCGGCGCGGATAAACCGGTCGTTCAGGTGAGAGGCTAGCACGAAGGCCCCCGGCTTCGGCCGGTGCTGCGTCATCTGCGGGACAGCCCGGTGCCGGGAATGTCCCGTTCCGGAACGTGGGGCCTACAGCGGCGGGCTCGCTTCCGGGTAGGCGACGAAGCGGAGTTCCACGCCGGCGGCACTGGCCGCGCTGGCCACGTCTGCGCGGTGCTGGTCCGGGCCGAGGTAGATCAGGATCATGCCGCTCAGATCCTCGCCGCGGTGGGCTTCGAGCGCCGCCAGCAGCGTGCGCCGGTTGCGCTCCGGGTCCGGCCCGGCCACGCCGAGGTAGTCGCGTTCGCGGGCGGCCGCCTGCATCTTGCTGCCGAGTTCGGCGATGTCCTGCGCTTCCGGCGCCGGCTCGAGCATCGCGAAGAAATAGAAGCTGTCGAGATCCGGGGGCACCTGGGTGCCAGCCAGCCGCATTGCGGTATCCAGATTGAACGCGGCCGGGGCCACCGCCGGTTCTGGCGCTGGCGCCAGGGCGGCCACCGGCGGCGGCAGCGCGGACGGCGCACGCCAGGCCAGCGCCAGCGCGGCGGCGATGCCGACCAGGATCAGTACGGCGGTCCGGAAATCGCGCGAGGGCAGCGGGGGCGTTGCGGTCATCGGAAGGCAGGGCGAGCGGAAAACGGATCGGCATGCTAGCACTGCCGTATCCGGTTTCCGGCTGCGGACGATCGCCGCAAAGCGCCGCTGCGACGTGCTTCCGGCGCGGACGGCCGGGAAAAGGCCGTATGGCATAATCCAGCCCCCTTCGCCGCCTGCTCAGGTTTCCGACGTGCTGGAATTGCTCGATCTGCTGATCCCGGTTGCCCACGCCCAGACTGCCGCGCCGCAGCCGCCGGGCCTGCTGGCGTCCATCTGGCCGCTGCTGGTGATGCTGCCGCTGTTCTATTTCCTGCTGCTGCGGCCGCAGATGAAGCGCTCCAAGGAAACCCGCGACATGCTGTCGAAGCTCGCCAAGGGCGACGAGGTGGTGTCCAGCGGTGGCCTGGCCGGCCGCATCACGGCGATCGGCGAGAATTATCTGACCGTCGAAGTCGCCGACAAGGTCGAGGTCAAGTTCCAGAAGGCCGCGATCACGACCGTGCTGCCGAAGGGCACGCTGAAGAACCTGTAGTTCACTGCGCCTGGCGGTTGCCCCGGCGGCCCTCGGGGCCGCCGCCGACCGACCCGCTGACCGCGTATCCCGGCGCGCCTCCAACGCCGCAGTCCCCCGCCGCCCGACGAACCGCCATGCATCACTACCCATTCTGGAAGCCCGTGACGCTTGTCATCGTCACGCTGCTCGGCGCGCTGTACGCGCTGCCGAATCTCTACGGCGAAGACCTTGCGGTGCAGATCAGCACCAGCTCCGGTGACCCGCTGCCGGCCAGCTTTGGCGATACCGTGGCCAAGACGCTGGACGCCGAGAAGCTGAGCACCTCCGGCTCGGCGCTGGAAGGCAGCCAGTGGGTCGTGCGTTTCGGCACGCCGGAAGCGCAGCTCAAGGCCGTGGATGCGCTGAAGCGCGACCTCGACGGGCAGGGCTACGTCACCGCGCTGAACCTCGCGTCGCGGACGCCGAAGTGGCTGTCGGCACTCGGCGGCAAGCCGATGGCGCTCGGCCTCGACCTGCGCGGCGGCGTGCACTTCCTGCTGCAGGTGGCGGTGGAGGACGTCAAGAAGGCCGCCGTCGAGCGGCTGATCAACGACGTGCCCAAGCTGTTGCGCGACCAGGACATCCGCTACACCGGACGGCGCAAGGCCGGTGAGGCGATCGTCATCGAATTCGCCGACGCCGACCGGCTCGACAAGGCACGCAGCGCCATCGCCAAGGAGAACCGCGACCTGACCCTGAGCACGCCGGCGGATGCCACTGGCCCGGCGCTGCAGGTGGCACTGTCGGACATCGCCGCGAAGAAGCTGATCGACGACGCCGTCGACAAGAACCTGATCACGCTGCGCAATCGCGTCAACCAGTTCGGCGTCGCTGAACCGATCGTCCAGCGCCAGGGCGCCGACCGGATCGTCGTGCAGTTGCCCGGCGTGCAGGACCCGACCCGCGTCAAGGAACTGCTCGGCGCCACCGCCACCCTCGAATATCGCGCGGTCGACGAGAACGCCGACGCCAACGCCGCTGCTGCCGGCGGCGTGATCCCGCTCGGCGACGAGCTGTACTACGAGCGCGGCACGCGCCGACCGTTCCTGCTGAAGCGCGAAGCGATCGCCAGCGGTGCCGAGCTGACCAGCGCCCAGCCGACGGTTGACCAGGAATCCGGCACCCCGGCGGTCAGCGTCACGCTCGATGCCAGCGGCGCCAAGCGGATGCTCGACTTCACCTCCAAGAACGTCGGCAAGCTGATGGCCGTGGTCTATCGCGAGACCGAGATCAAGACCACCTACAACGCGCGCGGCGATGCCATCCGCGAGCGCCGCGACGTGCAGGAAGTGATTTCCCACGCGACGATTCGCGGCGTGTTCGGCAGCCGCTTCCAGACCACCGGTCTGTCGAGCCGCGAAGCCCGCGACCTGGCCGACCTGCTGAAGGCCGGTGCGCTGGTGGCGCCGATCGAGATCATCGAGGAGCGCACGATCGGCCCGAGCCTCGGTGCCGACAACATCCGCCGCGGCATGTCGGCCGCACTCCTGGGCCTCGGCCTCGTCATGGTGTTCATGGTCGTCTACTACCGCGTGTTCGGCCTGTTCGCGATCGCCGCACTGACCGCCAACCTGCTGCTGCTGACCGCCGTGCTGTCCCTGTTCCAGGCCACGCTGACGATGCCCGGCATCGCCGGCATCGTGCTGCACATGGGCATCGCGGTGGACGCCAACGTGCTGATCTACGAGCGCATCCGCGAGGAACTGCGCGCGGGCTTGAAGCCGCATCAGGCGATCGACGCGGGCTACGACCGCGCCTTCCTGACCATCGCCGACGCCAACGTCACCGTGCTGATCGGCACACTGATCCTGTTCTTCCTCGGTGCCGGTGCGCTCAAGGGCTTTGCGATCACCCTGGCCATCGGCATCGTGACCTCGCAGTTCACCGCCATCGTCGGTTCTCGCACGCTGGCCCATTGGGTGTTCGGCAAGCGTACGAACCTTAAAGACCTGCCGATCTGGTAAGCCGGAGCCGAGCCAATGAAAGTGTTCGCGAATGTTCCGAAGTTCGACTTCATGCGCCAGCGCAAGGTCGGCCTCGCGCTGTCGGCGTTGCTGACCTCCGCGTCGATCCTGCTGGTGATTTTCCGGGGCCTGAACTTCGGCATCGATTTCACCGGCGGCGTGCTGGTCGAAGTGGCGTTCCCGCAGTCCGTGCAGCTCGAGAAGGTCCGCGAGGATCTCGCCAAGGGCGGCTATGAGCATGGCGTGGTCCAGTATTTCGGCGGCTCGTCGACGGTGTTGATCCGCCTGCCGCCGAACTCGGAAACGTCCGCCTCCCTGAGCAGCAAGGTGCTGGCAGCGGTCGGGGCCGGTGAAGCCGGGGTCGAGATGCGCCGCGTCGAGTTCGTCGGCCCGCAGGTCGGCGAAGAACTGAGCGAGAAAGGCTCGATCGCGATGCTGGTGGCGTTCGGCCTGATCGCGGCGTTCATCGCCTTCCGCTTCGAATGGAAGTTCGCGATCGGCGCGATCGCCGCCCTGGTCCACGATGCGGTGATGGTACTGGGCTTCCTGTCGCTGGCCTGGGTCGAGTTCGACCTGACCACGCTGGCGGCGATCCTGGCGCTGATCGGCTACTCGAACAACGAAACCATCGTCATCTTCGACCGCGTGCGCGAGAACCTGATCCGGACGCGCAAGTCGACCGTGTTCGAGGTGGTGAACCTGTCGGTCAACCAGACGTTGCTGCGCTCGATCATCACCCACGTCACGACCCTGCTGGTCTGCGTCGCGCTGTTCACGCTCGGCGGCTCGACGGTGCACAGCTTCTCGGTGTCGATGATCGTCGGCGTGATCGTCGCCACCTACTCGTCGATCTACGTCTCCACGGGCCTCGCGGTCGCGCTCGGCGTCACCCGCGATGATCTGCTGCCGCCAGAGGAAAAGGACGAGAAGGTCCGCGCCGAAAAGCAGGCCAAGGCCGAGAACGACGGCGCAGTGGTCTGAAGCCGCGATTTCGTCGGGTCACAAAAAAAGCCCCGCTTCGAGCGGGGCTTTTTTGTGGCCAGCGATGCGGTTACTCGGCCGCCGGCTCGATCGGCCGCGCGACGCCGCGCAGCGCCTCGGCCAGCTGCTCATGCAGCTAGTGCGGCGCCGCCAGGATGTGGCCGCTGCTCATCACGTCACCGCGCGCGTCGTAGAGATCGGTGACGGTACCGCCGGCTTCCTGCACCAGCACGATGCCGGCCGCCATGTCCCAGGGCTTGAGTCCCAGTTCGAAGAAACCGTCGAGCCGGCCGGCGGCGACATAAGCCAGATCAAGCGCTGCCGAGCCGGCGCGGCGGATGCCGGCCGAATTGCCGGCGATGGTCTTCAGCATCGGCAGATAGGCGTCGAGCAGTTCGGGCTTCAGCGGCACGCCGGTGCCGATCAGCGCGCTGTCGAGTTCCTTGGCGGTGCTGCCACGGATCTTGCGGTTGTTGAGCGTGGCGCCGGAGCCGCGGGTGGCGCAGTACAGATCCTGGGTGCACGGCGCATAGATCACGCCGTGTTCGAGCTTGCCGCGCACCTGGATGCCGATCGACACCGCGAAGTGCGGCAGGCCGTGCAGGAAATTGGTGGTGCCGTCGAGCGGGTCGATGATCCAGACCACGTCGTTGTTGCCACTTGCACCGCCTTCCTCGCCAAGGATGGCGTGCTGCGGGTAGGCCTTGCGGATGACCTTGACGATCTCCGCTTCCGCGCTGCGGTCGACCTGGGTGACGAAATCGTTGCGGCCCTTGCTTTCGACCGTCAGCTGATCGACGCGATCGAGGCTGCGCACGATGAAGTTGCCGGCGGAACGGGCCGCACTGACGGCGATGTTGACGAGCGGATGCATGGCGAGGAAGCGGGTCCGGTGAACGAGGCTGCGGCGCCAGACTGGCGTCCGCCCGATCAAAACCGGAAACTTCCGGCTTTGCCGTCGATGAATCAGATAGTGGAACTATTATCCCGCATCCGCGTTGTACTCGTGGCGACCCATCATCCGGGCAACATCGGCTCCGCTGCGCGCGCCATGCGCAACATGGGTCTGCGTGATCTCGCGCTGGTCGCGCCGCACCGCTTTCCCGATCCTGAAGCCACCGCGCTGGCCTCCGGCGCCGACGACATCCTGGCCGGTGCCACGCTGCACGACACGCTGGCGGATGCCGTGGCCGACTGCGAGCACGTGATCGCCACCACGGCGCGCGTGCGGTACGTCCAGATTCCGTTCTCCGAGCCGCGCGAATGCGTGGCCCGGCTGGCCGCCGGCCAGCACCCAGGGCGGATCGCGATCGTCTTCGGCCGCGAGCGCACCGGGCTGACCAACGAGGAGCTCGACCATTGCCGCGAAGCGGTGGCGATCCCGACCGATCCCGAGTTCGGCTCGATGAACCTCGCCGCGGCCGTGCAGATCATGGCTTACGAGCTACGGCTGGCGGCCGGTGCGAAGCTGCCGGAGATGCCCGAGCACCAGCCGGTGCCGCAGGGCCAGATGGAGCACCTGTACGGCCATCTGGAAAAGGTGCTGATCGCGACCAGCTTCATCGACCCGGAAGCACCGCGCTACATCATGCGGCGGATGCGCCGGATGTTCGGCCGCGCGGCGCCGGACAGCCACGAGTTCAACATCGTGCGCGGCATCCTGACCTCGGTCGAGGAAGCGCTGGGCCTCAAACCCACCAACAAGCGCTTCCCGCATCTGCCGCAGGAGCCGAAGTACCGTCCACCCGAGGCTGTCGAGCCGCAGCCGTGAGCGGCGTCCCGACGCTCGACTTCCGGCGCTGGCGGCACGATCGCGCCGCCTTCGTCGCCGAACTGGGTGCGGCGTACCGCGAATACGGCTTCTGCGGCGTGCGCCATCACGGCATTCCGCAGGTCCTGATCGAAGAAGCCTACGCGGTGTTCCAGCAGTTCTTCGCGCTGCCGGAGCACGTCAAGCGCAGGTACGCCGCCGGCCCCGGCGGCACCCGCGGGCTGACGCCATTCAAGGTCGAAACGGCCAAGGGCGCGACGCTGCCGGACCTGAAGGAGTTCTGGCACATCGGCCGCGAGATTCCGCGCGATTCGAAGTACGCGGCGATCATGGCGCCGAACCTGTGGCCGGCCGAAGTGCCCGATTTTCGGGCCAAGGGCTATGCGCTGTACGCGGCATTGGGCGAACTGGGGCGGCAACTGCTGGCGGCGCTGGCGCTGAATCTGGGCCTGCCGGAAGGCTGGTTCGACGACAAGATCGACCATGGCAACTCGATCCTGCGGGCCATCCACTATCCACCGATCACCTCCGCCGACATCCCCAACGTCCGCGCCGGCGCGCACGAGGACATCAACCTGATCACCCTGCTGGTCGGTGCCAGCGAAGGCGGACTGGAAGTGCTGACCCGTCGTGGCGAGTGGCTGCCGATCACCACCGACGGCGACACCATCGTCGTCAACATTGGCGACATGCTGCAGCGGCTGACCAACCACGTGTACCCGTCGACAACCCACCGGGTGGTCAACCCGCAAGGCGATGCCGCGCGCCGCGCGCGATTCTCGGTGCCGTACTTCCTGCACCTGAATCCGGACGTCCTGATCGACGTGCTGCCGTCCTGCATCACGCCGGATAACCCCAGCCGCTACCCGGTGCCGATCACCGCCAACGACTATCTCTGGGAGCGGTTGCGGGAGATCAAGCTGGGCTGATTGCGCGCGCCTGCAGCCGTCGCCGGCGTGGTGCCGGCACGGCGGTAAACTTCGCGCCATGCCGATCTACCTTGATCACAACGCCACCACGCCACTCGACCCGCGGGTGCTGGAAGCGATGCTGCCGTATCTGTCCGGGCCCTACGGCAATGCCTCCAGCGTCCATCGCTACGGCCGTGCGGCGCGCGATGCGATCGAGGCGGCGCGGGTGCAGGTCGCCGCGCTGGTCGGTGCCGAAGCCTCCGAAGTGACGTTCACCAGCGGCGCCACGGAATCCGACAACCTGGCGCTGAAGGGCCTGACGGAAGGCCGCGCGCCCGGCCGCGTGCTCTATGGCGCGACCGAACACCCGGCGATCCTCGAAGCCGCCGAATCGCTGCGGCCGCACGGCTGGCAGGTCGAAACCATCTCGATCGACCGCGCCGGCCTTGTCGACTGGCCCGCGTTCGAGTCGCAATTGGCGCGCAGTCCGGTCCGGGTGGCCGCACTGATGCTGGCCAACAACGAAACCGGCGTGATCCAGGATTGCGCCCGGGCGGCACGGATGGTCCACGACGCGGGTGGCCTGTTCCATGTCGACGCGGTGCAGGCCGGCGGCAAGCTGGCGTTCTCGCTGGCCGATACCGGCGCCGATCTGATGGCCCTGTCGGCGCATAAGCTGTACGGGCCGAAGGGCGTCGGCGCGCTGATCGTGAAATCCCATGTCGAGCTGCTGACCCAGCTGCACGGCGGCGGCCAGGAGCGCGGCCTGCGGGGCGGCACCGAAAACCTGGCGGCGATCGTCGGCTTCGGAGTGGCCTGCGAGCACGCAGCGGCGGAGGTCGAACAACGGATCGCCCGCTGGACCGAGTTGAAGGCGCGGCTCGAAGCCGGCCTGCGTGCTCTACCCGGCATTACGATCTTTGGCGACGGCAGCCCGCGGCTCGCCAATACCGTGCAGTGCGGCGTCGCGGGCTGGGAAGGCGAGGCGCTGCTGATGGCGCTCGACCGGAAAGGCATTGCCGTGTCGAGCGGCTCGGCCTGCGCCGCCGGCACCGGCGAGCCGAGCCACGTGCTGATCGGCATGGGCTGGGATCGTGACACCGCGTTCTCGGCGATCCGCGTCAGCCTGGGTGTGGCGACGACCGAAGCCGAGATCGACCGGTTCCTGGCGGTGCTGGCCGAGCTGCGCGCGCAGGCGGTGGCGGCATGATCTATCTCGACTACGCGGCGACCACGCCGATCGACGAGGCCGTGTTCGAGGCGATGCTGCCGTACCTGAAGCCCGATGGCCTGCACGGCAATCCGGCGTCGACCCACGGTCCCGGTTTCCGGGCGCGAGCAGCGGTGGAGGCGGCGCGCCAGCAGGTCGCAGGGCTGATCGGTGCCGAAGCCGGCGAGATCATCTGGACGTCCGGCGCCACCGAATCGAACAACCTCGCGATCAAGGGCGCGCTGGAGTTCCGCGGCTTTCCGAAGAACGGCAAGCCGGTGCACCTCGTCACCTCGAAGACCGAGCACAAGTGCGTGCTCGACACCTGCCGGCAGCTGGAAACGCTCGGCGCGCGGGTCAGCTACCTGAAGCCGGACGGGCAGGGGCGGGTGACGCCGGAAGCGGTGCTGGCGGCGATCACGCCGGACACCGCGCTGGTGTCGCTGATGTGGGTCAACAACGAGATCGGCGCGGTCAACGACATCGAGCGGCTGGCGCCGAGCCTGCGCGAGCGCGGCGTGATGCTGCATGTCGATGCCGCACAGGCCGCCGGCAAGCTGCCGATCGACCTGAAGGCCTTGCCGGTCGACCTGCTGAGCCTGTCGGCGCACAAGCTGTACGGGCCGAAGGGTATCGGTGCGCTGTACGTCCGCCGCCGGCCACGCGCGCGGCTGGCGCCGCAGATGCACGGCGGCGGCCACGAGCGCGGCATGCGCTCCGGCACGCTCCCGACGCATCAGGTGGTCGGCATGGGCGCCGCCTGCCAGCGCGCGGCCGAACGGCTCGACACCGACGCCGCCCACTGCAGCGACCTGCGCGACGCCCTGTGGCGGCGCCTGCGCGGCATCCCCGGCGTGCTGCGCAACGGGCCGACTGGCGATTCGGCGGGCGACGAACGCGCCGCGCCGCATCTGCTGAACCTGAGCTTCCCTGGCGTCGAGGGCGAGGCGCTGCGCGCGGCGCTGCCCGGTCTTGCGGTGTCGAGCGGCTCGGCCTGCTCGTCGGCCACGGCCGAGCCCTCTTATGTGCTGCGGGCGCTGGGTCGTGATGACGAAACGGCCAATGCGTCCTTGCGCTTCTCGTTCGGCCGGCCGACGACGATGGCCGAGATCGAACAGGCCGCCGCCGCCGTGATCGCCCAGGTCGCGTGGCTGCGCGCCCTGTCGCCGCTGCCCGGGAGCAGGTGATGAACGAGTCCGACGACGACAACCCCTACGGCTACGCTCCGACGATCTGGCGGCTGTTCCGCAGCGCACCGAATGCCGGCGTGTTTGCCGACGGCACGGCCGGCGTGATCAGCGCCGACGCCGGTACGCCGGCGGCGCGCTCGGTGCTGCGGCTGGCGTTGCGCTTTGACGGCGACCAGGTTGCCGAAGGGCGCTTCCAAGCCTACGGCTGCCCGACGACCATCGCGGTCGGCGCCTGGATTGCCGGCTGGTGTGCCGGCCGAACGGTCGATGAACTGCGCCGCCTGAAAGCGGCGGATCTCCGCGAAGCGCTTGAAATCCCGGAGGATCGTGCACACTGTGCGCTGCTGGGGGAAGACGCGCTGAAAGCGCTGCTGACCCGGTTTCAGGAGCCACGAGCATGAGTATCGAACTGACGGCAAGCGCGGCACAACGCATCCAGACGCAGATCGCCAAGCGCGGCAAGGGTTATGGCCTGCGCATCGGCGTGAAGAAATCCGGCTGCTCCGGCTATGCCTACGTGCTTGATTACGCCGACGCCCCGGGAGCCGACGACGAAGTGTTCGATGCGCACGGGGCGAAGGTGGTGGTGGCCAGGGAGCACCTGGCATTCCTGGATGGCCTGACCCTCGACTTCCAGCGCGAAGGCCTCAACGAGGCGTTCAAGTTCCGCAATCCGAACGTCACCGGCGAGTGCGGCTGCGGCGAGAGCTTCGCGGTCGGCTGAAGCCCTGCAGCGGTCCGGTGGCCTGCTTGCTGCAGCGCCGCAGATTGCCGGGCTTGCACGCAACCCGTTAACATTCCGTGTTTTTCCGCCCCGGATGCTGTCCGCGGGGCGTCGTCTACATCCACACACGGAAACATCATCATGGCGGTTGAACGCACCCTTTCGATCATCAAGCCCGACGCCGTTGCCAAGAACGTCATCGGCGGCATCTATTCGCGCTTTGAAGCAGCCGGCCTGCGCATCGTCGCGGCCCGCATGCAGCACCTGTCGCGCGAAGAGGCCGAGGGCTTCTACGCGGTGCACAGTGCCCGTCCGTTCTTCAAGGACCTGGTCAGCTTCATGATCTCCGGCCCGGTCATCATCCAGGTGCTGGAAGGCGAGGACGCCGTTGCCAAGCACCGCGACATCATGGGCGCCACCGATCCGAAGAAGGCGGCACCGGGCACGATCCGCGCGGACTTCGCCGACTCGATCGACGAGAACGCCGTCCACGGTTCGGACAGCCTGGAAAATGCCGCCCGCGAAATCGGCTACTTCTTCCGCACCACCGAACTCGCGCCGCGCACGCGCTGAGCCGGTTGCGGCCCCCAGGTGACGCGTGACCGCTGAACAGCCCGCCCCGATGACCCCGCCAACGGACGCCGAACCGCGCCCGGTGGCGGTGCCTGCGGCGGGCGCGCGCGTCAACCTGTTCGGACTCGACCGCGCCGCCTTGCGCGCCGAGTTCGAAAAGATGGGCGAACCCGGCTACCGCGCCGACCAGATCATGCTGTGGATCTATCGGCGCGGTGTTGTCGACTTTGCCTTGATGAGCAATGTCGGCAAGGCCTTGCGCGCAAGGCTCGAACAGCATTTCGTGATTCGGCCGCCGGAACTGGTCACCGAGCAGCTGTCCACCGATGGCACCCGCAAATGGGTGCTGAAGCTGGAGGAACGCGAAGGCCGTCCGGAAACGATGATCGAGACGGTCTACATCCCGGAAGCCAATCGCGGCACGCTGTGCATCTCGTCGCAGGCCGGCTGCGCACTGGACTGCTCGTTCTGCTCCACGGCGCAGGGCGGCTTTTCACGCAACATGACCACGGCCGAGATCGTGGCCCAGGTCTATTTCGCCGGGAAAGCACTGGGGGGCGACTTCCAGAACGAGAAGGTGATCTCCAACGTCGTCTTCATGGGCATGGGCGAGCCGCTGGCGAACTACAACGCCGTTCTGCCGGCGATCCGCATCCTGCTCGACGACTTCGGCTTCGGCCTCTCCAAGCGCCGGGTGACGATTTCGACCTCCGGCCTCGTGCCGTTCATCGACCGGTTGGCCGGCGATGTCGACACCGCGCTGGCGATCTCGCTGCACGCGCCGAACGATGCGTTGCGCGATGAACTGGTGCCGATCAACAAGAAATACCCGATTTCCGAATTGATGGACGCCTGCCGCCGCTATCTGGCCGGCAAGGACCGCAAGGCCCACATCGTCTACGAGTACGTGATGCTCGACGGTGTCAACGACCAGCCGGAGCACGCGCGCGAACTCGCCCGCCTGCTGAACGCCACGCATGGCAGCCAGGCGTCGGCCAAGGTCAACCTGATTCCGTTCAACCCGTTTCCGAATGCGCGCTACAAGCGCTCGAAGCCGGACGCGATCAACCGCTTCTCCGAGATTCTGCGCGCCAAGGGTCTGCTGACGATGACCCGCCGCACCCGCGGCGACGACATCGACGCGGCCTGCGGGCAGCTCGTCGGCAAGGTGCAGTCGAAGCAGAAGAAGCGTCTGGGTGACATTCCGGTGCGCGTGCAATGAACCGCCCGCAGGCCTTCGCCGCGATGTGCCTTGCTCCGATCCCCGCCGCGTTCGCGGCAGGGCCCCTCGTCGGTGGCGCACGGGCTCCCTGTGGGCAGCTCGTCGGCAAGGTGCAGTCGAAGCAGAAGAAGCGTCTGGGTGACATTC
>CAYPJK010000006.1:0-1278 GCA_964411025.1 uncultured Nevskia sp. | reverse complement strand
CGATCCCCGCCGCGTTCGCGGCAGGGCCCCTCGTCGGTGGCGCACGGGCTCCCTGCGGGCAGCTCGTCGACAAGGTGCAGTCGAAGCAGAAGAAGCGTCTGGGTGACATTCCGGTGTGTTTGCAGTGATCCGCAGCGCGCTGGCCTTTGTGCTGGTGGTGCTTGCACTGACCGCCTGCGTCACGGAAACCAGCGGCGAGCTGCGGCCGCAGTCGCCGCCGGATCTCGAGGAAGCGGCGCGGATCAACACCCAGCTCGGTGTCGATTACGCCCGCCAGGGCCAGTTCGAGGTGGCTGAGGAAAAGCTGCGCAAGGCGGTCGAGCAGAACGAGCGCTACGCCCAGGCGCATGGTGTGCTCGCTTTCGTGCTGACCCAGCGGGGTGACCGCGAGGGCGCCGAGCGCGAGTACCGGCGGGCGCTCGCGCTGGCGCCGGACGATGCCGCCACGCACAACAACTTCGGCGTGCTGCTCTGCGAGCTCGGCAAGGTCAAGGAGGCCGATCGGGCGTTCCAGGCCGCACTGGCCGACCGCAACTACGCCACGCCGGAAGCCGCGTGGACCAATGCCGGCATCTGCCAGCGGCAGGCGAACGATCCGCGCGCCGAGACCAGCTTCCGCGAAGCCTTGAAGATCAATCCTGAATACCGCGCGGCGCTGGCGCAGATCGCCCAGCTGACCTACGCCGCCGGCGACTGGGCGCGCACCGATGCCTTTCTGAAGCGCTACGAAAAGCTCGGCAGCCTGCCGCCGGACCTGCTGCTGATCGCCGCTTCCACCCAGCGCAAGCTCGGTGACCGGGCGGCGGCGCGCCGCTACGAACAGACCCTGATCAGTGGATTCCCGGAATCCGATCAGGCTGTGCAATTGCTGAAGAACCCGCCTGCACCATGACCTCCGATCCGACCGCTCCTAACCTGCGCGACCCGTCCGACAACGCGGACGCCCCGCTGTCCCCTGCCACGGCCGGTCCCGGCCAGGCGATCCGCCAGGCGCGCGAACGCGCCAAGCTCGGCATCGAGGAACTGGCGACGCTGACCCGGCTGGCACGCGGCACGCTCGAGGCGCTGGAGCGCAACGATTTCAGCACGCTGACCGAAGCGGTCTACGTGCGCGGGTACTACCGCAAGTGCGCCAAGGTGCTGAATCTGTCGGAAGCCGAACTGATCGCCGCCTACGACAAGCTCTACGCGCCGAAGAGCGCGCCGCTGCCGACCAAGATGCTGCTCGGCAACAGCGGCTCGACGATGGGTTCCGGCCGGCCCAGCAGCGGCAGCGGC
>CAYPJK010000005.1:0-19289 GCA_964411025.1 uncultured Nevskia sp. | reverse complement strand
TGCCTTCGCGCACGGTGGCCGGCTGACGCCGGTGTTCTCGCCGTACTTCCCGGAGCTGAAGTTCCCCGGCTCGGACCCGAACGCCAGCTATGCGCGCGGCAGCCAGTCGCCGGCCGATCTCGGTGCCGCCGCCAGCGACATCCACGACATCGCCCTGCTGCGCGCCGCCGGCTTCCCGGTGGTGCCGTACACGGTCAACGACAAGCCGACGATGCTCGCGCTGATGGGGCAGAAGGTCAGCGGCCTGATTTCCGACCGCCCCGATCTGCTGCTGGAAGCGGTGCGCGAGTTCGATGCCAATGGCGACGGCACCCCGGGCGACTACCTCGGTGCCGATGGCCTGCCGGATGTCGCCAAGTTCGACGCCCAGGGCCATCGCGGTGCCCGCAACCTGCGGCCGGAAAACACGCTGCCGGCGATGGAGGCCGCGCTCGACCACCGGATGACCACGCTGGAGACCGACACCGGCGTCACCCAGGATCGCGTCGCCGTGCTGTTCCACGATCCGTACATCGAGGCCAGCAAGTGCCGGCGTGCCGACGGCGCGCCGTACACCGTCGCCAACGAGGTGCTGATCCGCGACCTGACGGTGGCCGAGATCCAGCGCCAGTTCATTTGCGACAAGCTGTTCCGCGGCCCGAGCCAGACCAACGACCGCGCGCTGTCGCCGGTGGCCAGCGCCTACGCCGCCCGGCAGCGGCTGCGCGATCCGTACATCGTGCCGACCGTCGACCAGCTGTACGACTTCGTCGACTTCTACGCGCAGTACTACAGCGTCGGTCCGGGCCGCTTCGTGGCCGACGCTGCACAGCGCGTGACCACCGCGCGCAAGACCCGCTTCAACATCGAAACCAAACTCACTCCGCGCAGTGATCGCGATGCGCTCGGCCGCGTCTACAAGGACCGCACGTTCGGCCCGGAAGTCATGGCGCGCGCCGTCGCCAAGGTGGTGGTACAGCGCGGCCAGCAGGCGCGGACCGACATCCAGAGCTTCGACTTCCGCACGCTGCTGCTGGTGCAGGAAGCGGTGCCGGCCATCCGCACGGTGTTCCTGTTCGGCGATTTCCCGGTGATCACCGATCCGGCACGGCTCGGCGATTCCGACGACGGCACCAACCTGCAGCCGGAAACCGCCGGCGGCAACACGCCGTGGATGGCCGGGCTGTACTGGCCGTACCGCAGCACGGTGCTGACGACACCGTTCCGTGCGGCCACCAGCGGCGGCTTCGAAGGCATGGCGATCGACCGCGCCGGCACCCGGCTCTATCCGCTGCTCGAACGGCCGCTGGTCGGCGCCGATCCGCGCCGCCTGCAGATCAGCGAGTTCGATCTGGCCAGCCGCCGGTACACCGGCCGCCGCAACTTCTATCCGCTCGATGCACGCGCCAGCAATATCGGCGACTTCGTGCTCTACAACACGCAGGGCGAAGGCCTGGTGATCGAGCGTGACGGCAGCCAGGGCACCGTCAGCGGCTACAAGGCGGTGCACCGCATCCGCCTGAATCCTGCAGATGGCGGCGTGGTCGGCAAATCCCTGCTGGTGGACCTGCAGGCGATCGCCGATCCGGCCGGCATCTCGCTGCCCGGCCAGCCCGGCGACGTGGGCCTGGGCAACCCGTTCTCGTTCCCGTTCACGACGATCGAGGACATCGTGGTGCTCGACCAGAACCGGATCGGCGTGATCAACGACAACAACTTCCCGTTCAGCATCGGCCGCCACGTCGGCACCGGCGCGCCGGATGACTCCGAGTTCCTGCTGCTGCGGCTCGATGCGCCGCTGAACCTGCGCTGATCCGGGCAGGCCTCGGCCGATGCCAGGATCGCCGGCTTGTCTGTCGGCCGGCGATCCGGGCGCCTGGTCAGGCGATCACTTCCAGCCCAACACTTCGTAACCCTGATCGCGCAGGCAGCGATCGACATAGGCCTTGTACAGCGGGCTGGGTCCGGACGAGCGGAACAGCCCGCCGATCAGCCCGTGCGCGCCGCCGCCGGCCGCTCCGGTCGCCGCACCGCGACCGGCATTGCCGAGCACGGCACCCACCGCAGCGCCGGTCGCCGCTCCCACGGCAGCACCGACGCCGGTGGATTTCGCGACTTCCGCCGCCTGTCCGTCATCGACGTTCGCGGCATCGGCCTTGCGCTGGCAATCCTGCACGGCCAGCTTGCCGACCGCCGGCCCGCTCTGGTTCAGCTTCGCGTTCGGGTAGAGCACCGGGCGCGACGCAGCGCAGCCGACCAGCAGCAACAGCGGCAGCAGCGCGCTGGCAAGAACGGTGGACGATGGGGTCATCAGGCGGGCATCCGTTGGAAAGTTGGGCGTGATCATGCCGCGCCGAAACCGGCGTGGCGACCGGGGGTTCAATCCGCTGGCACCTGGGCCAGGAACCACAGGCCGACGAATACCCGCGGATCGACGCGCTTGCCGGCCGCCATCTGCGCCATCAGCCACGGCTGGATGGTGGCGATCGGAATCCGGTGCACCGTGATGTTTTCGCCCTCGACGCCGCCGCCGTCATGGACGCGCGTCAGCTTCGTGGCCACGTAGAAATGCAGCAGCTCGGACGACATGCCGGGCGCGGTCGGCCCGGTGAGAATGTGCTGGATGCGGCCGGCGCGGTAACCGGTCTCCTCTTCGAGTTCCCGAAGCGCTGCTGCCTCGAAATCCTCCTCGGCGTACGCCGCTTCATCGCCGACGATGCCGGCCGGCAGCTCGATGCACGGCGCATCGAGCGGCACCCGGAACTGCTCGACCAGCAGCAGCTCGCCCTCATCGGTGCGCGCCGCAATGAACGCCGCGCCACGGGCATTCGCCCGCGCCACGTACTCCCAGGTGCCGTTGCGGTACAGCGTCAGAAAGCGGCCTTGGTGCAGGGTATCGGTCATGGTGTGGAATCGGATCGCAGGCGAAGCGCTGATTATCGTGGGTCGACGGTGAATCCGGTGTCCGAGCGGTGGACATGGACCGACTCACGGGCGCCGCCGCCGTTCAGGATCGAACGGCCCTTGCAGCCGTCATCCACTGCCAGGCAACGATCAAGAATCGCAGCAGCGCATCGAACATCCGGTCCATCGCCTGGCCCATGACGCTCGCCGGCTTGTGTTCACGCAGGCAGCGCTCGAGACGCCACTTTCGCAGTCCGCGCAAGTGGTCGCCCAACACGCGCTTGACCTTCTCACGCTCCTGCCGGCTCAGCACGGTTCGAGCATCGATCAGCAATGCGGCGGCCGTCAGCTGCCGCAGACCGGAGTTTGGCAGCGCTGCGCGCCGCTTCGCTTCGATCCACGCGTAGTGCGGGCGCAGGGTCGGATTTTTCAGCGCCGCGTCGATGGCCGCCATGCCGGCCTTGAGGTGGTTGCCGCCCAGGGCCAGCGCGAGAAACGCGTCGGGCTCATTCAAAACGCGCAGGGCGACGTCCGAATAGTCTTGGTTGCGATGCTCGGCGATGGTGACCGTCGTCGTGCTCCACACCCTCAAGCGCTGCCCGCCATCCTGCCAGTCCAGCCGCACGCAGATCGTGTAATCGCCGGGCTCCGGGAACAGCGCTCCTTCACGGCCACGCAACAGCGTCAGCGAGGCCAAATTGCTGGCACCCGGCACCAATTCCAGCAGCCCGCCATGATCACAGCGCATCAACAGTGGACGGAACGAGCGCCTGTCGTGACGCTCGTGGCGACGAACGGAGCCACTGACGTGCGGACCGAACAGGCTGAGATCGGCGGGGACCTTCATCGACCGGTCGAATTCCGGTGACAGCGTCAATTGCAATTCCAGCCGAACGGGTGCGCCCAGCGGGAACTTTGAGAGCAGGGGCCGCGCGAGCAACCTGAGCTGTTTCGGCCGCAGCGGCTTGCCGCGATCCCCGGTCGTCAGCGAGTACGGCGGCGCGTCTCCGCCTGGCCGGACCAGCGGATCGGGCGCATGGCGAAGAAACAACTGATCAGCTTCGTCGAAGGTCCAGTCGATATTGGCGGGGAACGGACGCGCCGATCCCTCGCCTTCGTTGACGAGGCCGTCCGTCGGCCGCATCAGGAAGCATTGGCACTCACCGTCATGGAACAGACCCATCGCATGGCCGATTTCATGTACAGCGGTTCGGAAGTAGGCTTCGGGCATCGAGCTGAATTCCTTGCCTCCCAGAGCCCCCCACCCCGGCGTACTGGGAGCAACCCATTTCGACGCGATCGCTGCACCTTCCCGGACAACGTTGCTGTCGGAGGCATGGACGTCATACATGAGGCCCGGATAGTCGCCCTCGACACGATCGACACTCAGCAGGTGATAGCGCCATTCCTGGTCGAGCACGGTATCCCGATCACGCCACTTGAGCATCGCATCATGCAAATCCTCGTTGTCCCATTGCCGATCTGTGGACAAGGATGGGACCGCCTGCTGCGGGCGCAGCCGTGTGAACTGCCAGCCCACTGAGGCACCCACCGTGGCCCAGCCGATGCGATCACCGTTGCCCACTGGCACTGGACAACCCTGCTCGTGGTCGATCTCGATCGTCGCGGCGCGCAGCCAGCGGCTGACCCAGACCAGATGCAGGCTCGCCTCGCAAGCACCGTCCTTAAGAATTTCCCCGGCGTAGCTCGCGCCGCCATCATTGGAGCGCAGGCTGACGAGAAACTTGCCATCCGCATTCCAGGCCGCAACGCCCGACTTCCGCGGCGTACGGCGCACACGAGTGAATTCCAGCTCAACCCCAGACTCGGGAGGCTGCAGCGCCGAAACCCGAGTGAACTGCAGGTAATGGCAGTAACGGCTGCGGGCGTAGACCGGAATCTCGTCGCCGGCCTGATATGGCAATGCAGCCAAGTCTTCTTCGTAGAGATCGCCGCTGATATCCGGCACGCCGCTCGTCAACCGATGCACGCGCAGCGTGCCCTCGAAGTGCTTCGTGTCTTGCCCAATCCAGCGCAGCCGGTAGCAGCCATCCGGAAGCATTTCCTTCGGTAGTGGAGGACGTCCGTAGCGGAGTTCGCCCACAGGGAGCAGCGGGGACCCTAGGCGATAAACCTTGGCCATTCGGAGCAATCTCGCTGATGAATCAGGCCGAGGCCGGCTGTAGCGACCAGCCGGCCGCTGCGCCCTGCGCCAGCCGGCTGGCGAGCCACGGCAGTGCCACACGCGCCTCATCGTCAAAGCCGAACGGCGGATTGACCACCAGCAGTCCGCAAGCTGTCATCCGCCGCTTGGCGATGCCGTTGGCATCGACGCTCCGCGATGGTGCGTCGGTCTCGATGCGCAGGTCGAGGGTGGGCCTGCCAGCCTCGCGCACCACCCGCCTCACGAACTGATCACAGGCGCGTTCGTCCTTCAGCGGGTACCAGATTGCCTGTACGCCGCCGACGAAGCGGGTGACGGCCCGCGCCGCCAACTCGGCGATGCTCTCGAACTCGCCGGCCTGCTCGAACGGCGGGTCGATCAGGAGCAGGCCGCGCTTCTCCGGAGGTGGCAGCATCGACCACGCCTCATAGCCGCTACGCACATGCACCTGCGTGGTGACCGCCGCACCGCGCATTGCATGCCGCAGGGCTTCCGCCACGGGAGCGATCTTTTCGCACAGCACCAGCCGGTCGCCAATTGCCGGCCGCGCCAGGCTGCACGCCAGCTGCGGTGACCCCGGATAACGCATCCGGCCGGCGGCCAGATCGAAACCGCTGTTCCGCAGCGCAGCCCGGTAGCGCGCGACCATTTCGGGCACGGCATCGTGCTCGGAACTGCCCGCTTCATCGACCAACGCGATGCCCTGACGCCATTCCTCGACCCCACCGCCGGAGCGCGCGTCGAGATCGTAGGCACCGGCACCGGCGTGAGTATCGATATAGACCCACGGCTTATCTTTCCTAGACAGCGCCGTCAGCAGTCCGGCGAGCAAGACATGCTTGAAGACGTCGGCGAAATTGGCAGCATGAAAGGCGTGGCGGTAATGCATCGAAAGTCAGGAAGCGGGAGCAGCGCTCATTGTCGGCCTATGCAACGCCGAGGTGGCCGTCGATCGGCGCCGCATCGGAAATTACTTGCCAGTCACCGTCACAGGAACGGGGCAACTCGACCCCTTGCAGGGCCCATCCGGGGCGTCGGCAAATGACTTAAGGGACAGACGCAAGCCGATGCGCAAAGCAGCCGTCCTGATTTCCGCAGGGTTCATGTCAGGAAAAGTCTTCTTCCCGCAGTCAATCCACTGCTCCTTCACGGCGTCAAGGCGTGACGGGAAGACTTCCGGAAAGCAGAGCGCACCGATGATGGACGGGTTGATATTGAGCGCACTCACGTCCACGCCATCATCGTGGCCTAGCGATCCTCGGACCGGCTGGTCATCCATCGTGGCCCCTGATCTCGACGGCGAATTGCGCATCGGATCGAAGCTGTAGAAAACAAAGAGCTTCGCGACATTCGCGGCCTCAAGTTTCAAGACAAACAACTGGTCGGCCACCAATTTCAGACCAGCACCATTCGGCTGTGCACGGAGCAGCGCTTCCTGGGCGGCGGGATCGGCTAAGAAAGCCGCATTGATGTCGTTGATCTGTAGTTCTGAAAGTGGCACGGAACACCTGTCGGTTGGTTGAGGAAACAAGCCAGCTTTGATGCACTTCTTGAATTCGCTTCCGGGATCAATGCCCGATGCCGCTCACCGCACATCACCCCCGGCCAGCCTGGCGCGCACGGCCGGCAGGCTCGGATGTCCGGCATAAAGCGCGGCGGCAAGGGGGCCGAGCGGCGGCGCTGGGGCTGCTTCGAGGACCGCCAGCTGCAGCATCAGCGGGTGCCCGGCCGGCAGCGCCTTGCGATCAAGGACCGTGTGCACGGCCTCCAAGACTTCTGCTGCCTGGGGATCGCCCAGGCCCTGCAGCGCACGGATCTCCTCGAAGCGGACCCGAACCAGATCAAGGCTGTCAGCTGCGAGCGTCGCCGACTCGGCGGGCACCAGCTCGTCGAGCACCGCCGACGCTTCCCGGTAACGGCCGGCATCGTTCAGCACCTGCGCCAGCTGCAGCAGGATTTCGCTGTTGCCGACAGACCCGATCCGGGCATCGGTTTGGCGCGCCAGTTCAAGGGCCGAACGCAGCACCTGCACGGCGCCATCGCTTTGCCCCCGGTGGTGAGCGAGCAGCGCCTTCCCGCCGGCGATGACGATGCGCCAGCCGTCGGTCTCTTCAAACCAGCTGCGACTGATCGTGTCCGCCTCGCCCAGATGACGCTCGGCCTCGTCGAGCAGACCGCCTTCGATCTCGGCGTAGGCCAGATTGCACAGCAGGGGAACGAGACGCCGGCTCGGGAGATCGGCGACGGTCCGACGCAAGGCCAGCGCCTTTTCCAGTGACTTCCGCGCGTCGTGCACTTCCATCAGCTTGAACTGGGCAAGCCCGAGGCTACGCCAGGCCTCTGCAGCCTCCGGGGTCTTGGGCGACTCGGCGAGCAGCGCCAGTGCCCCCTGCTTGGCAAGATCGCTCTGACCGAGAAACAAGCGGGCGCGCACCAGTTCACCGCGTAAGCGCCTCAGCGCTTTGCGGCCGCTATCCGATTCGGGCCTTGACTGATCGGCGATCGCCTCGAAGCGACGGACGTTGTCCTTGAGCCGGCCCATAGAGAAGCTGACCGTGATCCACTTCGAAGCGATCTCCAGACGGCGTTCGTCGTTCGGCCCATCGTGCTGGACGACCAGCGCGTCCGCGGCAGCGAACTCGGCGTCGCTATCCTTCACATAACCGAGCCTCGAATAGGCATGTGCCATCGCCAGATGCAGGTCCCGCTGGGTGTCCGGGGCGGATTCGAACTGCTTCGGCATGTGCGCCGCCGCGCGATCGAGCAAGTCCTTGACGGTCATGTCGCCGACCTTGCGGACGTCGTCATTGATCTCGGCAAACATGCCGCCAGCGAGGAAATCGCCGACCGCTTTCGCTCGCGCTGTTTCGATTTCCGCTGCTCGCCGTGCTTCGTCTGCGCGATAGGCGAACAGCGACGTCCCGATCAGGCCCAGCACCATCGAGGCGACGGCCACCCGTAGCCACCAGCGGCGGACACGTGCCCGTTCCTGCTGCCGCGCGCGCCGTTCCGCCTGGGCCTGGGCCTGCCGTTCGGCAATGCGCTGCAGGCGGCGCTGTTCGAGGCTGCGCAGGCGTCGCGCCAGTTCGCCGGCGTCGGCGAGCCGCCGCTCCGGGTTGCCGTCGGTGGCGACGGCAATGTCGTCGCGCAGCAGTTCGTCGTCGATCTCGCTTTCCCAGCCGGTCGACAGCGGGCGGCCCAGTGCGCCGGACACAAACTGGTATAGCATCAGGCCCAGCGCGTAGATGTCGGCCTTCACGGTTGCCGGTTGTCCAGCCGCCACCTCCGGCGCGAGGTACAGCAGCGTGCCGGCGGCGTTGCCGCTGCCGGTGTCCAGCATCTGAGTGAAGCCGGCGCGGGTGATCTCCAGACGCCGCAGGAAGGCGCTGTCATGCAGGCCGGAGGCGCCGAAATCCGCGAGCCGGATTGTCGGTCGGCCGTCGTCGGCGATGACGACGAAGACATTGGCAGGCTTCAGATCCTTGTGCAGCACGCCGACCGCATGAACGGCGGCCAGGGCGTCGGCGATCTGGATGATCAGGTCGATCCGGGTAGCGAACGGCACGTGATCGATACCGCCCTGGGCGGTGAACCATTCCTGCAGGCTGCCGGCCGGGCAGTATTCGGCCTCGGTGAACCACGGCGCTTCGTCGAAGTTCCAGTCGAGCAGGTCGACGTAGCACGGCGGTTCGCCAAGGCTTTCGCGCAGCAGCCGGTAGACCGTCACTTCGCGCTTCAGGGCGGCAAGACCGGCAGCATCGTTGCTGAACTTGAACACGCGGCGGGCGCGGCTCTTGGCATGTTCGGCCAGCCAGCTGTCGCCAGACAGGCCGAGCCGCCGCACCAGCCGCCAGTTCGGCCGCATCGGCGGCGCGTCGCCGGCATTGAGATCAAGCTTCGGCGGCGCCGCACCGGCACTGGCGTCGTCGAGACGGCGCGGCTCGGCATCGAAGCGGTAGCCAAAACGGAATACCGTCTTGATCAAGGTCGCGTCGTCGTCGCGCAGTTCGCGGCGCAGCTTGGCGATGCAGTTGCTGAGCATGCCGTCATTGGCCGCGCCATTGGGCCACAGGGCGTTGACGAGGTCGTCCTTGGTGATCAGTTCTCCGGGATTCCGGAGAAAGACCATCAGCAGGTTCATGGGCTTGGTTTCGAGCTTGACCAGCTCGCCGTTGCGGCGAAGTTCCAGTCGTTTCTCGTTCAGCTCGAATTCGCCGAACTGCCAGCGGGCACCGGGCTGGATCGACCCCGCCCCGTCATCGCTGACCGCCGTCGGCAGCTTTCTGGACATCCCCGAACCGTCCCTGAATGCAGGCGTGCAGGCCTGCTGTTGTTATTCGGCCGCAGCTCGATCGGCCGCGTGCCTGACACCACTATCTGCCGACGCGTTCAGGTTGTCGAGATTCTGGATGTCGAGTCCCTTGACCACGACCCGGGAACCGCCGCCACCCCGATGACGGACGCCGGCAGGCGTTCCGTCGCGATGGATCATTGCTGCGGATCTCAGTCCGCGGGCGAGTCCACCCCGGCCAATTGTGATCTGCCGCACAAATCTGGCGTTACGGACGCTTGTCGGATTGCCGCATGTCAACGGGCGCTCGGCCGGCAGTCAGGCGCGGCGGGGAAGAAGGGCCTGCAATTCGCGGCGTCGGGCAGCAATCAGCACGACCGACGACAGCCAGACCAGGCAGGCCATCGCGAACAACGCGCCGTGATCGGGGCGGCCTTCGGCGTCGATCACCGAAATGCCGAGTGGCGTGAACAGATGAAAGCCGATCGCGCCGCTGATCACCGCCAGCGACAGCAACGCCCCCAGGCCCTGAATCACGAGGCGGCCGGGCACCACGGTGCCGAACAGCAGCAGCGCCGCCGCCAGCAGTTCGGCGCTGCCGATCACCCGCGCGCTGAACAGGCCGCCGGGGGCGAACAGGCCCGGGAAACCGAGGCTGGCGGCCCAGGGATCGAGCCGCGTCTCGAAGATGTAGATGGTTTCCGGGTGGCGGGTGAACTTGAAGTACAGCGACTGCACGAACACGAAGCAGATCAGCAGCACGGGCAGTTTCAGGCCGTGCCGGCGCAGGAAGGCCATGGCGAACTCCGGAAGTGGGCCGGATCGGCGTGATCGGGCCTGGCCTGCAGCTTGAACGCTGCGTGGCGGCGCCGACAGCAGCCGCCGTACGGGCTTTGCTACCGATCGTCCGCAGCCTGCGTGCAGCGTTCAGAACCAGCGCTGGCCACGGGCAAGGTCGTCGCGCCAGAGCTTCAGCAGTTCCGCGAGGCCGGTGATGCGGGCGCCGGCGGCGGCATTGGCCTCGCCGATCTCGATGGCGATCCGCCACTGGCGGATCATCGCCCGCCAGCCCTCGACCAGCGGCGTATCCGGGTGGTAGATGTGCGCCGATTCGGCGGTGACGCCGTTCATTTCCAGCACCTTCAGCTCGCGACCGGCGATCAGATGCGCTTCGTCCGGGCAGCGCAGGTCGAGGCGGCCGAAGTGGTAACCCGGCACGGCGTCGACGATCGTCGTCATCGCTTGCCGCAGCGCTTCGCTGCGCAGGTGATTGCCATCAAGGAACAGCGCGCCGCGACAGTGGGCGCCGATTTCCACCAGCGGCACGGTCTCGCCGGCCGCCGGCACGGTGTCGAGCCCTGCCGCCAGCCGCTGGAACAGGCCCGGCGCGATCAGTCGGGCGCGGGCGTCCGCGATGATCAGTGCGCCCAGCGTGCGGCGACCATCGCCGGTCACGGCCGGGAAGCACTTGTGGACGATGGACAGGATCTCCACACGTCCGCTGCGCGGATCGCGGTAGACGAACACGCCGTATTCGCTGCCGCCGACGTGTCGCTGCGCGATCACGTCATCAACGGCGGCGGCCAGGTATTCCGCCGCTTGCGCTTCGCTGCGGATCACCGCGACGCCCCGGCCACGCTGGCCAATATCCGGCTTCAGCACCACCGGGTAGCCCGGGCCGGCCGCGACGAAGGCGCGCAGGGCGGACAGCCGCTGATCGAGCGACGCCATCGCCGGCAGCATCGTGAACGTGGCCACCGACATCGGCGCATGGGCCTGCAGCGGCGCCAGCGCATCGTGCTTGGTCTCGCCAACGATGCCGCTGGCGCGCAGGCAGGGATTGGCTGCTGTCACCGCCATGAACGGCCGGGCACGCGCCGAGCGCAGCAGGATGTACAGCACGATCGGCGGATAGAACGCCCAGGACGGCCAGAACTCCCAACGCAGCAACCGTGACAGGCCAATACCCAGCCGCTGACGGCGGCTGATCCGGAACGGCGCCGGCGACGAAGGGCCGGCGGCGGATGGCGGGGCGGGTTGGCTCATCCGGCGCGACGCTCGCGTTCATAGCGCAAGGTGGCGGCCGCCTTGCCGATCGATTCCGGCAGGTTCAGGCCGTGCTGCCGAAGCGCCAGTCGCAGCAGCGCGTAGTGATGCACGGCGTGGGCGGCGACGAACAGCAGCTCGCGCAGCGGCGTGGAGCCGCTGACGAAACGATCGTCGCCGGCGATGCCGCCATCGAATGCGACGGCGATGGTGTCCGGCCATGGCCGCTCCAGGCGACGCTGGAAGCCCTCGGCCAGCGTGGCGCAGCGCAGCCGCGCCAACGCCGGGTCGCATTCCAGGCTGCGATCCCGGCAGCGGTTGTCGTAATCGATCACGCCCTGGTCGAGACCGGTCAACAAGGCTTCGTAATGCTCGATGACGTGGCGCAGGTGCGGGCCGATCTGCTCGCCGAACGCCAGCCCGGCACGCTCGGCAACCTCCGCGATGCCGGCACCCTGGCGCAGCGTGTCGATCGCATACGCCACGGCGCCGCCGATCGGATCACGGGCGCGCATGGGGCACTCCGGAAGTCTCGATCACCGCCACCGGCGCCGGCCGGCGCGGCGGCCGCGGCGTTGTCGACACGCGCAGCAGCAGCGTCGGATAGACGACGGCGAAGCCGATCGTGGGCAGCAGGCCGGGCGCCAGCGTCAGCAGGATGTTCGGGGTACCCAGCGCCAGATGCACGCCGATCAGCAAGGTGTAGGTCGCCAGCACGCTGCCGCCCGCCGCCAGCAACGCACCGTCGCGCGGCCGGGCCGGCAGCCGGAACAGCGCGCGCATCAGGCGAACACTGCTGACGGTGATCACGACGCTCATCAACCAGTGCGCGCCGCCGCTGCAGGCGGACTGCCGCAGGCCGGCCGCACGGTTGGCGTAAAACGCCCAGCCGCCATAGGCCAGCGCGCCGAGCATGGCGCCGAACGGGCTGTCCATCAGCCGGAACAGCGTGCTCAGGCAGCGATCACGAACGCGGTCCACCATGCCACTCGACTCCGGTCGGACGCCGATCGGCGCCGGGACGCTGGCCTGTGACAGGCCGGCACCTGCTGCCGCGGTATGGATCACCACGGCTGCATCTCCCGTACGGCGCAGACCGTGGGCGGGACGCAGCCGGCGCATGCGACAGCGCGCAATTCTACGACGGGCCGGCCACCCCGCCGGCGCCCGCCCCGTGGGCTGGGTCGCAGCGTCACCCGTCGAACCGGCGAGCGTTCCGTCACCGGGCACGAACCAGGCCATCGAAAGCGGCATCGGCCTTGCGGATGTAGCCAGCCGGGTCCTGCTTCCATTTGCCGGCCACTGCGGCGTCGTAGTTCAGGTACAGCTTGCCGTCGATCACCGCCCACTGGTCCGGCTCGATCTTCACCAGATGGCCATCGGCCACGCCGTACGCACAGTAGCCGCCGTACTGCGGCGCGTACTGCTCGGGCGCGGCAATGAAACGATCGAGATGCGCCTGGCTGGCGAACTTCCAGCGCGCGCCACGCCAGACGTGAACGAAACGATCACTGCCAGCCACCGGCCGGCCATCAAGAAAGTAAGCCACCGGGTCATAGCCGCGGATGGCGATGTCGGTGCGCGGCGGATCGCTGAAGAAACTGCCGCCGGTGCCAAAGGTGTTGACCGGTGGCGCAGCGCAGACGCCGCCCGCCGCAGCCAGGCCGAACAGCAGGGCGAATACACGGACTCGAATCGGATGGTGCATGACATTTCTCGAAGATGGCCGGCGGCATGGCCGTTCGTCACTGAACGGCTGCCTGTCCGGCAGGTGCATGCAGCGTGCGCGACGGGGCATCGGCCAGCCAGTTGGCGGCGTTCGCCTTTTGCTACGCATCGTTCGCACAATTTAGATTGCAAACACTCTCTTTCTTTTGTACGTTTCGCGGCGCAGGTTGCACCCGACCGAGGAGACGCCGATGCGCGCAGATGCCCCCCACGCTGCCCCCTTTGACCTGATCATCCGCAACGGGCGCCATTTCGACGGCACCGGCGGCCCGTCGGCCGTCCGCGATCTCGGCATCCGCGATGGCCTCGTGGTTGCGATCAGCCCGGAACCGCTCGACGCCCGCGACTGCCCGGACGTGATCGACGCGTCCGGCAAGTGGGTAATGCCGGGCTTTCTCGACACCCACACGCATTACGACGCCGAACTGCTGGCCGCACCGGGCCTGAAAGAAAGCGTGCGCCACGGTGTGACCACGGTGACCTTCGGCTCCTGCTCGATCGGCATGGTCTGCTCGGCGCCGGAAGACTGCTCGGACCTTTTCACCCGTGTCGAATCGATTCCGCGCGCCAACGTGCTGCCCTTGCTGCAGCAGACCAAGACCTGGAACACGCCGCGCGGCTACGTCGAGGCGCTGAACCGGATGCCGCTCGGCCCGAACGTCACCGCCTTCCTCGGCCATTCCGATCTCCGCGTGTCGGTGATGGGCCTGTCGCGCGCGGTCGACAAGCACACGCAGCCCAGCGAGGCCGAGATGCAGCGCATGGAAGCGGTGCTCGAGGAAGGGCTGGATGTCGGCCTGCTCGGGCTGTCGACGATGACCACCAAGTGGGACAAGCTCGACGGCGACCGCGAACGCTCGAAGTCGCTGCCGACGACCTATGCGAAGTGGAAGGAATACGCCCGGCTGAACAAGATCCTGCGGCGGCGCGGACGCATCCACCAGGGTGCGCCGGACATCGTCACCAAGATCAACATGTTCGCCTTCCTGTTCGCCTCGTTCGGCTGGTTCCGCAAGCCGCTGAAGACGACGTTGATCACGCTGATGGACGTGAAGTCGAACGGGCTGCTGCATCGAGTGGTCGGCAAGCTGGCGCACTTCTGCAACCGCTTCCTCGGCGCCGACTTCCGCTGGCAGGCGCTGCCCTGCCCGTTCGAGGTCCATGCCGACGGCATCGATCTGGTGATCTTCGAGGAATTCGGCGCCGGCGAGGCCGCTTTGCACCTGGCCGACGAAGTCGAGCGCAACGAACTGCTGAAGGACGAGCAGTACCGCCGCTGGTTCCGCAAGAACTACGAGTCGAAGCTGACGCCGCGCGTCTGGCACCGCGATTTCCACGATGCCGAGATCGTCGGCTGCCCGGATGCCTCGGTGGTGGGCCAGAGCTTCGGCGCGATTGCCGACGCCCGCGGCATCCACCCGGTCGATGCTTTCCTCGACCTGGTCGTCGCGCACGGCAAGCAGCTGCGCTGGAAGACCACCATCGGCAACTATCGCAAGCACCGGCTGGAAGCGATCGTGCAGGACCGGGGCGCGATCCTGTCGTTCTCCGATGCCGGCGCGCATATCCGCAACATGGCGTTCTACAACTTCCCGCTGCGCATGCTGAAGCTGGTCAACGACGCCATCGACGAAGGCCGCGCTTTCATGAGCATCGAGCAGGCCGTGTGGCGGCTGACCGGCGAGCTGGGCGACTGGTTCGGCATCGACGCCGGCCACCTGCGGCTGGGCGACCGGGCCGACATCGCGATCATCGACCCCATCGGTCTTGATGCCGCCACCGCCGCCTACGCCGAAGCGCCGATGCCGGCGTTCGGCGGCGTGCTGCGGATGGTCAACCGCAACGATGCGGCCGTGGTCGCCACCATCATCAACGGCCGGATTGCCTACCGGCAGGCCGGCTTCGCTGCCGACTTTGGCGAGCAGCGCGGCTACGGCCGCTTCCTGGCCGCCGGCACCCCGGCCGGCGCGTCGGCATCCCTGGCCCGCGCCGCCTGACGATGCCCGACGCCGCCGGCAGCGCTCCCCCTGCACGCCGCACCCAGGCCGAGCGCCGCGCCGGCACGGTGCGGCGACTGCTCGACGCCACGACGGCGGCGCTGATCGAGATCGGCTACTACCGGACCACGGTCGCCGAGGTCTGCGCGCGCGCCGGCCTGTCGCAGGGCGCGCTGTTCCGTCATTTCGAAACGCGCATCGCGCTGCTGATCGCGGTGGCCGAGGACATCGACAGCGGGCTGCGGGCGCTGTACCGCCAGGATTTCGAGCGGCTGCGGCCCAGCCACGTCGATGAACTGGTGCTGGCGATGGAAGTGCTGCGCGCCAACATCGCCTCGCCACTCCACCAGGCCTGGTTCGAGCTGCTGATGGCAGCGCGTACCGACACGGCCCTGCATGCCGCCCTGCTGCCGATGTGGCAGCGGCGCGCCGACGATGACCAGCAGCTGGCGGCGCAGCTGCTTCCTGAGCAGGCCCGGCAACTGCCGGATTTCGCGGTGCTGGTCGACACCATGGTGACGCTGTTCCACGGCGAAGGCGTCGACCGTTTCCTGCGTCACGATCCGGCCGCCGAAGCGCGGCGGATGCGCTGGCTGATCGACCGGATGCGGCCGCTGCTCGACCTGCCGCCCGGCTGACCGCCGGTCCCCGGGCCGCCGCGTGGCCGGCGACGGAACGACCGACATAGTCCGTTTGTCTTAACGACGCCGGTCGACCCATCCTCTATAGTGATTGGGACCACCTAGCGAACGGATTCCAACCGGTGGCCAAGTCCTGACCCCGATATGTCCCGCCGGATGAAAAGCCTGTTCCTCAGCGTGCGAATGCGCCTGCTGGCCTTGTGCCTCGGGCTCGTGTTCGTGCTGGGCGGCGCCAGCGCTTCAGTGCTGCTGCTGATGGCCCAGGGCCGCGATGCCCGGAACGCGCAGCAGGCCCAGTTCCAGCGCTACGAGACCGTGCTGGCGGTGCAGCAGGCGCAGGCCCTGTTCCGTCACCGCAGTGGCCAGTTGACCTCGGCCAGCGCGGCCGGCGAGGAAACCTGGCGGATGACCGCCCGCCTCGCCCAGCAGGCCGCCAAGGCCGATCTCGATCGCGAACTGCAGGCGCTGGCCCGCTTCGACGAAGCCAGCGCCGACCAGCTGCTCGATGCCAACAGCAGCGTCGGCCAGCTGTCCGAACAAGCCATGGCGGCGGTGATGGCCGGGCGCAAGATCGAGGCCTCGGTCGCACTCAAAGACCTGCAGCGGCGTCTGGAACAGATCGAGGACACGCTGCGAAGCGCCAAGCAACGCGAGCAGGAACGGCTGAACGAACTGCAAGGCCGGGCGCAGCGACGCATTGAGCGGGCGCTGCTGGTAGCCAGCATCGTGATCGGCGTGGCCATCGTGCTCGGGCTGATCGCCACCTTCCTCGTCGTGCGCTCGGTGATCCGGCCGCTGAAGATCACCACGGACGCGATCCGGCAGGTCAATTCCGGTGCCATCGAGATCGACCTGCCGCCCATCCGCCCGGACGAGTTCGGCGACATGGCCGTGGCATTGCGCCAGTTCCGCGACCAGGCCGAACGGCTGCGCCGGCTGGCCTACCACGATCCGCTGACTGGCCTAGGCAACCGGGCGCGGCTGGAGGAGAACCTGCAGCGGGCCATCGACCGCTCGCGGCAGACCCGCGAACCGGTGGCGATGCTGTATGTCGATCTCGACAACTTCCGCGCCGTCAACGACAAGTTCGGCCACAAGACCGGCGACCGCTATCTCGGCGAAGCGGCCAGCCGCCTGAACCGCTTCATGCCCGATGGCGCGCAGCTGTACCGCCACAGCGGCGACAAGTTCGCGATCACCATCGACAACCTCGATCCGGGTTCTGCGCTCGAACACACGCTGCGCGAACAGGCCGACAACGTGCTGCGCGGCCTGTCGGAAAGCTACCCGCTGGGCGACAACCTGCTGAACATGTCGGTATCGATCGGCATCGCCGTCTTCCCGGGCGACGGCGAGACGGCCGAGCAGATGGTGGCCAGCGCCGAAGCCGCGATGTACGTCGCCAAGAAGAACGGCCGCAACAACGTGCGCTTCGCCTCCGCCCAGCTGACCGGCACGATGCGCAAGCAGCTGGCGCTGGCCAGCGAGATCCGCCGGGGACTGGAGCGCGGCGAGTTCGAGCCGTTCTACCAGCCGGTGGTCGATGTCGACCAGGGCCGGGTGATCGGCGCCGAAGCGCTGCTGCGCTGGCGGCACCCTGAAAACGGCCTGATGCCGCCGAGCGAATTCATCCAGGTGGCCGAGGAGTCCGGGCTGATCAACCAGCTGGGCGAGCTATGTCTCATCAAGGCGCATGAGCAGGCGCAGATCTGGGCGTCGCGCAATCGGCGGCTGCGGGTGTCGGTGAACCTGTCGGTGCGGCAGGTGCACGACGGCAAGATCCTTCAGATCCTGCGGGGCTTCGGCAGCGCGCCGGGTTCGCGCGAGCGGCTGATCGACTTCGAGCTGACCGAATCGGCGCTACTCGATTCCACCGAGTACAGCCACACGATGCTGACCGAGATCAAGCGCCTCGGCTTCCGCATCGGCCTCGACGATTTCGGTACCGGCTATTCCTCGTTCAGCTACCTGCAGCGGCTGCCGATCGACAAGATCAAGATCGATCGCCAGTTCGTCGTCGCGATGGGGGCTTCGAAACAGGCGCTGGCGATTGTCTCCGCCACCTTGACGCTGGCCCAGAACCTCGACCTCGGCGTGATCGCCGAAGGGGTCGAAAGCACCGAACAGATGCGCCAGCTGCGCATTCTCGGCTGCAAGCTGCAGCAGGGCTTCTACTTCACGCGGGCGCTGCCGGCGGCGGAGTTCGAAGCCTGGTCAGTGGCCTTCGAGCGCAACGGCATGGACGGCCACGCCCGCACCGTGGCCGATCGCGAGCCCGTCACCATCGGCCTTCGCTGAGCCCGGTCCGCCAGCGCCTGCCGTCCATTGTGGGGATCGCGGTGATCCGCGCGGTGCAGGCCGATGCTAGCTGCGGCCGAGCGCCGACAGCCGCGCCCGCGCCTCGTTGGCCACCAGCGGCGCCCGATCGTCGCAGGCCCGTTCCCAGATCTTCACCGCATCGTCCGGCAGCAACCGGACAAGCGATTCATAGGCGGTCAGCCGGGTGCGCCGGCACGGGTGGCGGCGCGCCAGATCGCCAAGCAGCTGGCAGGTGTCGCCGTTGCCGGCATACCCGGCGATCGCCACCGCATCGACGCGCCGCGCCGTGTCGGTGTCGCGACCAAAGCCATTGATGGCCTGGCGCTGCAGATCGAACAGGTACTGGTCGCGCGCCTTCAGCGCCGGCGGATCGAACATCAGGCTCAGCGTGATGCTGATGTCTTCCGGCGGGTACTGCACATGCACATCGCGGCTGCCGCGATAGAGCATGGCCCGGCCGGCAATGAACTTGGTGCGCTCCAGGAAGCGCAGCTCCACCGCTTCACCGACATAGCCCTCGATGACGTCGTGGTCGTATTCGTAGATTTCGGTGATGTAGCCGGCGCCGAAGTAGGCGGCGGTCAGGAAGTGGTAGTTGTGATCGTGGGCGACGTCGTAGGCCGGCTCGCCCTGCTGCACGCGGCCGGCGGTGAGGTCGGCGGTGGATGGCCAGATGTTGGCCCGCAGCCGCACCTGCTGCCCCTGCCCCAGCGCAATCGACTGCGCCAGCCCGGTGAGCCCGCCATCAACCCGGCCGCGCAGTCGCCAGTTGAGCAGCCGGACAATCAGTTCGCGGTCGTTGGCCAGCGCGCCGAGCAGCGGCGCCAGCGTGGCGATGCCGTTGGGATCGTCGAGATCGCGCAGCCGATCGGCCTGCTCGACCACCTCTTCGACGGTCGCGGTCTGCTCGCTGGCGCAGGAAATCGTCAGCGCCACGATCAGGCCTCGCGCGGCGGCGGATCATCGCCGCGTTCGAGCGCCTGACGAGCCGCGCGGCGCACCAGCGGGTGCGGATCGTCGAGCGCCTGCGTCAGCAGCTTGCGCACTTCCGAGCGGCTCAGCCGGCCGATGCTTTGCAGTGCGGCCCAGCGGACGCCGGGATCGCCGTGGCCGGTCAGGGCCTTCAGCGGCTTCAGCGAGGTCTGGTGCGCCAGCCGCCCGGCCAGCCAGGCGGCAGCCTAGAGGTCGCTGACCTCGCGATCAGCCTCGACAACCTGCCA
>CAYPJK010000004.1:0-19294 GCA_964411025.1 uncultured Nevskia sp. | reverse complement strand
AGGCGCTGGCGACGGCAACGCCCGCGGTGCGCGCCGCCGATGCTGATGCGCGCGCGGCGCGGGCGCGCATCGTCGCCGCCCGGGCCGGCCATCTGCCGACCGTGAGCCTGGAAGGCGAAGCCAACGACGCCGATGATTCCACCTTCA
The DNA here is from genome assembly GCA_964411025.1 of uncultured Nevskia sp. Taxonomy (GTDB): domain Bacteria; phylum Pseudomonadota; class Gammaproteobacteria; order Nevskiales; family Nevskiaceae; genus Nevskia. The sequence goes on along the minus strand of CAYPJK010000004.1, from coordinate 19,147 downwards.
CTTACGACCGGCAGACCTATTGGTCGGTGCAGCTCAAGGCGAGCGTGCCGATCTACGCCGGGGGCGCAGTCGATGCCCGGGTGTCCGCTGCCCGTGCCGGCGCCGCCGCTGCCGATGCCGGCGCCGACGACACCCGCCGCGCCGCACAGGAAGCGATCACCCAGGCCTGGGCGCTGTACCGCGCGGCCGATCAAGTGATCGCCGCCTACGACGCCGAGGTGACGGCCAGCGAACTGGCGCTGGACAGCGTGAAGCGCGAACGCGACGCCGGCACCCGCACGACGCTGGATCTGCTCGATGCGCAGCGTGATCTGCTGGCGGCGACCGTCAACCTGGCGGGCAGCTACCACGACCGCGCGCTGGCGGCGCTGCAGCTGCTCGGCGCGACCGGCCAGCTGCGCCTGGACGCGATTCCCTAGCCGAGACGCGCCATCGAGCGGTCGTGCCAGCGGGCCAGCATCGTGACCGCCAGGCTGCTGCCGATCAGCGCCATGAACATGTCGGACTGAGTATCCCAGGGATCGCCCTGGGTGCCGAGGAACTGGTCGGCACCCTGGCCAAGCGCCAGCGCCGCCGCCCATTCGATCAGCTCATAAACGGCACTGATCGCCATCGCCACGCAGACTGCCAGCGCCGCCACGATCACGCGATCGACCAGCAGCCGGTGCCGCAGCAGCAGCTCGCGGACCGCCAGCGCCGGCACCAGTCCCTGGGCGAGGTGGCCCAGCTTGTCGTAGGGATTGCGCTGCAGCTCGAACGCCGCTTTCGCCCATTCACCGAGCGGCATCCGCGCGTAGGTGTAGGCGCCGCCGCCGATCAGGATCAGCGCGTGAACCGCGATCAGCGCGTACAGCAGCCGGCTCAGCGGAAAGCGCCGGCCGGTGGCGGCGAGCAACGGCAGCACCAGCCATACCGGCAGCACTTCCATCAGCCAGGTCAGCCGGTCGTAGGGGTCGATCGCAGACGCGGCGAGCGCCACCAGCACCGGCAGCAGCAACAGCAGCCGGAAGCCGGGATCCGGCAGCGGCTTCACGCCAGCCGCGCGGCGATGAAGGCCGACCATACCGGGTCGGGCGTCCAGACCGCCAGCAGGTCGCGCTCGGCGATCTCGCGCGGCACGCCGGCCTTCAATACCCGCCACAGGAACAGGAACGCCGATACCCGCTTGTTGGCGGCGCAGTGGACGAACACCGTGCTGTCGCGGGACGCCGACATCGCTGCGCAGAAGCGCTCGAAGTCGTCGCTGGTCGGCGCGTCGAACAGCACCGGAATGTGGTGATAACGCATGCCGTGGCGGGCGACGACCTGATCCTCGTCCGGCAGCGCATGATCGGAATCGGGCATCGACAGGTTGATCACCACGTCGACGCCGATCACCTTCAGGCTCTGGAACTCCTCGGCGCTCGGCTGGCCGGCGGTCAGCAGGCGTTCGCTGATCTCGTGCCAGTGGCGGGGCTTGCGCAGCATGTTGAGATCAAACGGCGGCGGCGTGAAACCCCGGCGCAGCTGCAGGTCGCGCACCGCATAGCCGGTGCCGGCTGGCCACGGCTTGATCTTCTCCAACGGCAGCTTCTTCCACTCGACCAGTTCTTCGCCAAGCTGCACGCGGCCTTCGGCGATCACGTGATAGGCGATGATGATCTGGTTCATCCGCTCGAACGGGTAGAAGCCGATGAATTCGCCGATGCGCCCTTTCAGGCCCAGCTCCTCCTCGACTTCGCGCAGCACGCCGGATTCCGGGTGCGGATCGTTCTTTTCCAGGAAGCCGGTGATCAGCGCGAACATCTTCGGCGGCCAGGCGGCATTGCGGGCCAGGATGATCTCGCCCTCGTGCTCGACGATCGCAGCGACCACCGGTACCGGGTTGTCCCAGTACACGAAGCCGCAGCTGCGGTCCGGGCAGGCGATGCGCTGCATCTCGCCGTGCAGCGCCAGCTCCAGCGGCTTGGCGCACTGCGGGCAGTACTTGTAACGGCTCATGGCAGGGGGGCTCGCGGATCAGGCGGGGATTCGGAATCGGCTTCGAGAAACGCGGCGAAGCGGCCGCGATGACTGGCCATCGTCCGGTGTTCGGCGACCAGGGTGGTCTCGATCGCGATGCGGGCACGGCGGTGCCGGCGCAAGGTGGCGACAAAGCGCGGCCATTCGGCTTCCGGCAGTTCGGACACGGCGCTGAAATCGCTGCTGACCGGTTCGCGGAACTCGCATTCGCTGTGCTGCACGACGATGCGGGCCTGGACGCCGATGGCATCCAGCGCGCTGGCCACCAGCGACCAGCCACCGAGGATGCCGAGCGTCGCCAGGCTGCCGCCGAAGGCCGTACCGTGCAGGTTGTGATTGGCGGCGAGCGGCGCGCTGATTTCGAGGCGGCGGCCATCGAAGGACCGGACATCGGCGGCCATCGCGGCGGTCAGGGGAATGGTGCGATGCAACTGTGCAGTGAGGGCTTCGGGGCTCATCGGTGAACCTTACTCGATGGCCGGAAGCGCTGTCTTCGCGTGCACCGCCGCTATTTGCCGAGGCAGAAGGTGGCGAAGATCCGGCCCAGCAGATCGTCGGCGGTATAGCGGCCGGTGATCGCTTCGAGCGCCTGCTGGGCCCGCCGCAGATGCTCGGCGATCAGTTCGGGATTCGATGGCGGCAGACCGCAGGCCGCGTTGACCTCGGCCTCGGCCTGGCGCAGCGCATCAAGATGGCGAGCCCGGGCGCCGAGCGCATCGCCGGCTCCGGCATCGAGCCCGGCGTGTTCGTGCAGCAGCGCCACCAGCGCATCGATGCCGGCCCCGCTGGCGGCCGACAGCCGCAGCTGGTCAGCTGCGATCCGGCCGGCCGGCCGACCGCTGAGATCGCATTTGGTCAGCACCTGGATCTGCCGCGCATGGGGTGCCAGCCCGTCGAGCGCCGCCTCATCGAGCGGCGTCGGGCCAATGCGGTCATCGACCAGCCACAGCAGCACTTCGGCCTGTTCGATGGCGCTGCGGCCGCGCGCCATGCCGATCCGTTCGATCGGATCGTCGCTGTCGCGCAGGCCGGCGGTATCGAACACGGTGACCGGCAAGCCATCCAGCGTCAGGTGCTCGCGCAGCACGTCGCGTGTGGTGCCGGCGATCGGCGACACGATGGCGGCTTCCGCGCCGGCCAGCCGGTTCAGCAGGGTCGACTTGCCGACATTCGGCTGGCCGCCGATCGCGACCGTCAGGCCGTCGCGCAGCCGGCGGCCTTGGGCAGCGGCACGCAGCACATCGGCCAGCCCGTGACGCAGGCCGTCGAGCCGCAGCCGCATCTGCGATGACGACAGCCAGGGCACGTCCTCGTCGGCGAAATCAAGCGCGGCTTCCAGATCGGCGCGCAGGGAAATCAGTGCGTCGACTAGTGCGCTGACGCGCGCGGAGAACTCGCCCTGCAGCGAGCGGCTGGCCGCACGTACAGCGGCATGGCTGCCGGCGTCGATCAGGTCGGCGATGCTTTCGGCTTGCGCCAGATCGAGCCGCCCATTCAGGAAGGCGCGTTCGGAGAACTCGCCGGGACGCGCCAGCCGGGCACCCGCCGTACAGGCGGATGCCAGCAGGATCGACAGCACCAGCGGCCCGCCATGGCCCTGCAGTTCGATCACGTCCTCGCCGGTGAAAGAATCCGGGCCGGGGAAGTACAGCACCAGCCCTTCGTCGACGACCTGGCCGTCGGCATCGCGCAGCTTGCGCAGGCGGGCGCGGCGCGGTTCCGGCAGGGTGATGCACAGCGCGCACGCAACGCGCGCGGCTTCAGGACCGGACACCCGAAGAATGCCAACGGCGCCGCGCCCGGCCGCCGTGGCAATCGCCGCGATGGTGTCGATGCGCGGCGAGGTCATGCGCGCCGGCCCGGGTTCGAGCGATCGGCGCGCATCGGGAAGGTCAGGCCTTCTTCAGCGCGCGGCCGGCGGCGTCAGCCGCTTCGATCCGCTTGGAGCTCACCCGCTGCTGGGCGATCCCGAAGAAGTTAGACTCGAACCAGTAGACGACCAGGCCGGCCGGGAAGAACAGGAACATGCCGGTGAATGCGATCGGCATGACATTCATGATCCGCGCCTGCATCGGGTCCATCGTCGACAACTGGCCGGACAGGCGCTGCTGCAGCCACATCGATGCACCGTAGAGCACCGGCGTGATGTACAGCGGATCAGCGGCCGACAGGTCCTGCAGCCACAGCACGAACGGCGCCTGGCGCAGTTCCACCGATTCGATCAGCACCCAGTACAACGAGAAGAACACCGGCATCTGCACGAGGATCGGCCAGCAGCCGGCCAGCGGGTTGAAGCCTTCCTTCTTGTACAGATCCATCATCGCGCGGCTGAGCTTTTCGCGGTCGTCCGCGTAGCGTTCCTTCAGCTCGGCGATGCGCGGCGTGAACTTCTTCATCTTCGCCATCGATTTGTACTGCGCCGCCGTCAATGGATAGAACAGCAGCTTGACCAGCACCGTCAGCAGGATGATCGACCAGCCCCAGTTGCCGACGATGCCGTGGAAGAAGCTCATCACCACGAACAGCGGCTTGGCGATGACGGTGAGGATGCCGTAGTCCTCGGTCAGTGCGAGACCCTTGGCGACGTCATCCAGCGTGCCCTGGAGCTTCGGCCCGATGTAGAGGCCGGTGCTGTAGCGGGCTTCGCTGCCGTCGGCGACCGCCTTGGTCGCACCAAGATACTGGCCGAGGTAGTTGCCGTTGCCGGCCGGCTTGCCGGTATAGGTCGCCGCTTCGTCGGCCGGCGGGATGATCGCGGCAATGAAGTAGTGCTGGATCATCGCCATCCAGCCGCCGGTCTGCTTGGACTCGTATGGCTTTTCGTCGAGCGCGTCGAGCTTGAGCTTCTTGAAGCGGTAGTCGGCGGTATTCGGCTTCTGTTCGTAGACGCCCAGGCCGAGGAAGGTGACGATGAACTTCTGCGCCTTCTCGGCCGACACGGGGTTGCGCAGCCAGCGCGCGTACGGGCTGACATTCAGCGTGCCGCCGGTGTGGTTGACCACCGTCTGCACCAGTTCGATCTGATAGCTGCCGCGCTTGAAGCGGAACACCTTCTTCAAGGTGAAGCCAGCGGCGTCGGTGTACTCGAACGGCACGTCGAGCGTATCGACCCCCGCCGGCAGTTCGTAGCGGGTCTGCGGCGTTGCATAAACCGCGTTGTTGCCGGGCAGGGCCTTCTCGACTGCCGCCAGACCGCTCTGCAGGGTGAACACGATGCCGTCACGGTCGTTGAGCAGCGGCAGCTTGATGTCCGGGGTCTTCTTGTCGAGCGCGTACTGGCTCAATTCAACCCGACGCAGCTCGGCACCGGCGGTGGCGAATTCGGCATCAACCAGATCGGTCTTCACGTGGATCGTCTGCGATGCCGCCGGCGGCGTCGATGCGGCGGCGCTACCGTCGGCCGCAGCGGCTGACGGCACCGGAACAGCAGCCGGATCGGCCGGAATCGCCGACGGCGCAGCAGCCGCGATCGGCGGGGCAGGCGGCGGGTGATCGGTGATCCAGGCGGTGTAGATCAGGTACAGGATCACGCCCAGCACTGCGATCAGTGCGATGCGGCGACTTTCCATGGGGACTAGCGCTCCGGAACAGGGTCAAGACCGCCCGCGTTCAGCGGGTGGCAGCGGGAAATGCGTTTGATGGCCAGCCAGCTGCCGCGCGCGGTGCCGAAACGTTCGATCGCTTCGAGCGCGTAATGGGAACAGCTGGGATGGAAACGGCAACGGGGCCCGAGCAGCGGGCTCAGGACGCGCTGGTAGGCGCGGATGGGGCCGGTGAGGATCGCGCGCATCGTTCGATCACTTGGGTCCAGAGGTCGGAAAGCAAACCCCGGAGCGCGGGATTCGGCACAGCGGCGAGGCCGGGCTGGGCAAAGAACACCAGATCCACAGCCGGCAACCGGGCGCGATTGTGCCGGAATTCCTCGCGGATGAGACGCTTGATGCGATTCCGGTCGTGCGCTTGGGCAACCGACTTCTTGGCGATCGCAAGGCCGAGTCGTGCGTCCTGAAGCGTATTCCAGCGATAGCTGACGCTGAGCGGAGCTCGACGCAGCTTCTTCCCTTCAGCAAAAACCAGCTTGAACTCTGCCGGCTTGTGCAACCGGACCGACGGCGGAAAGCGCGCCGGACCCGGCATGGAAAGCAGCTTTACGGAATCAGGCGGGCACGGCCCTTGGCGCGACGGCGCGACAGGACGGCGCGGCCACCGACGGTCGCCATGCGGGCGCGGAAGCCGTGGGTCCGCTTGCGGCTGAGGGTGTGCGGCTGAAAAGTGCGCTTGCTCATGACGGTGTACTCGTTGGGGACCGCGATTCTAGCCGCTGTCAATCGGAATCTTCAAGCGCCGGTACTGCTGGCGCGCACGGCCTATGCGGCGGTTGCGGGCAGGGGGCCTGTGGATAAGCGCGCCGGGCAGACGATAGACTGTTTCCCCATCGCGGCTGGCCGACGGCCATTGAATGTACGCGATCGGGTCCGCTTCCTCGTTCTTCGCTGCTACCCCGACCGCTTTCGCCCGATGCTGAACCAAGACCTGTGGGACCGCTGTATCTCCCGACTCGAGGCCGATCTGCCCGAGAAGGAGATCAGCACCTGGATTCGCCCGTTGCGGGTGATCCTGAGCGATGACCAGATGACCCTTCTGGCGCCCAACCGGATCGTCATGGACCGGGTCAAGAGCGATTTCCTTGGGCGAATCCAGCGCACCATGTCGAGCCTCGCCGCCTACGACGTGGTGGTGAACATCGCCGTCGGCGGCACCAGTGCCGATCCGATCCGTAGCGCCAGCAGCAATGGCAACAGCGCTGCGGCGCTTGACGACACCATGCCGTACGGGCGGGGCAAGCTCGATCCGCGCTACACGCTGGCCTCGTTCATCGAAGGCAAGTCGAATTCGCAGGCGCGCGCCGCAGGCCTGCAGGTTGCCTCGGCACCTGGCGGCATCTACAACCCCCTGCTGATCTATGGCGAGTCCGGCCTCGGCAAGACCCACCTGATGCACGGCATCGGCAATGCGATCCTGGCCGAGAAGGCAAACGCGCGCATCGTTTACGTGGGTGCCGAGCAGTGGTTCAACCAGATGGTGTCGGCGATCCGCTACGGCCGGCAGGTCGAATTTAAGAATTTCTACCGCACCGTCGACGCACTGCTGATCGACGACATCCACTTCCTTGCCGGCAAGGAACACTCGCAGGAAGAGTTCTTCCACACCTTCAATGCATTGATCGACGGCCGACGGCAGATCGTCATGACCTGCGACCGCTATCCGCGCGAACTCGATGCGCTGGACGACCGCCTCAAATCCCGCTTCACCTGGGGATTGTCGGTGCCGGTCGAGCCGCCGGAATTCGAGACCCGTATCGCCATTCTGCTGGCCAAGGCCGATGTACTCGGCGTCCGCCTTCCGGAGGATGTCGCCGTGCTGGTGGCCCAGCGCATTCGTTCGAACGTCCGCGAACTCGAAGGTGCGCTGCACCGCCTGAATGCGTCTGCCCGGCTGACCGGCGCGCCGATCACCGCCGAGTTCGCCCGGACTACGCTGAAGGACATGCTGGCTTCGTACGACCGAGCCGTGACGCTCGATAACATCAAGCGGACGGTCGCCGCGTACTACAACATCCGGCTGGCAGACCTGACTTCAGTTCGGCGCACCCGCACGCTGGCGCGTCCACGTCAGGTGGCGATGGCCCTGTCAAAGGAACTGACCCGGCACAGCTATCCGGAAATCGGCACCGCATTCGGCAAGGACCACACCACCGTCTTGCACGCGGTCAGGAAGGTTGCCGAACTCTGCCGAGAAGACGATCGTTTGAAGGAAGATTATGAAAATCTGCTTCGTCAGCTGACCAACTGAAAACCCAGTAAAAGCATGCAAAAAGCCGGGGAAAGAGGCTGGAACAAGCTGTGTATAATCGTCGGGCGGCCTTGGGACGGCTTTTTATCCACAGCTTTATCCTAGGTTTTGGACAACCGCAGCAGCGCTCTGCACGGTCATCCGATAACCCGGTAACGCGCTGATAAAGATCAGGAATTCAGCTTCTGTCCCCAGCTTGACCGTCAGACTATTAAAACTAAGTTTTCAAGATTCAAACCCATTTATGCAATTGGTCTGCCCATGAACATCCAGATTTCCCGAGGTGAGCTTCTTTCTGCCCTGCAGTCGGTGATCGGTGTCGTCGAGCGTCGGCAGTCGTTGCCGGTCCTCGGGAATCTGCTTCTGGAAGCGAAGGACGATCTGCTGAGCCTGACCGGCACCGATCTGGAGCTGCAGGTCGAACGCAAGGTACGCATCCAGAACCTGGTGCCGGGTCGCATCACCGCCCCGGCTCGCAAGCTGCACGACATCTGCCGCGGCCTTCCTGAAGGCGCAATGCTCAGCTTGGAATACGCCGACAACAAGCTGACCCTGAAGTCCGGCCGCAGCCGCTTCTCGCTGGCGACGCTGCCGGCCGAGGAATTCCCGGTCTTCGCATCGGATCCTTCCGACGTGCGCCTGGAGCTGAGCAATCGGGAACTGAAGGATCTGCTGTCGCGCACCCAATTCGCGATGGCCCAGCAGGACGTTCGCTACTACCTGAACGGTTTGCTGCTGGAAATTCGTCCGGCACGCCTGCGTACCGTAGCGACCGATGGTCACCGTCTGGCCATGGCCGAGCTGGGCCGTGAGCACAGCGCCAAGAAGGACACTCAAGTCATCCTGCCGCGCAAGACGGTGCTGGAACTTCAGCGTCTGCTTGATACCAGCGAATCGCCGGTGACGCTGTCGCTCACGGCCAACCAGATCCAGGTGGATGTCGAAGACTTGCGCCTGACCTCGAAGCTGATTGAAGGCCGGTTCCCGGACTACGAGCGCGTGATTCCCGAGGACTCCGACAAGATCGTCAAGTGCGACCGCCTCAAGGTCCGGGCTGCGCTGGCACGTGCGGCGATCCTGTCGAACGAGAAGTTTCGCGGTGTCCGGCTGACGCTGGAAGCCGACATGCTGCGGATTCAGACACAGAACCCGGAGCAGGAAGAAGCAGAGGAAGAAGTCGAGATCGAATACGGTGGCGCGCCGCTGGAGATCGGCTTCTACGTGAGCTATCTGCTGGACGCGCTCGACGCCATCGAAGGAGCGGAGTTCATCTTCAAGCTGCGCAGCTCCGACGCCAGCGGCCTGATCCACGATGCAGCGCAGGCCAGCGGCAAGTTCGTGGTGATGCCGATGCGACTCTGATTCGATTGCCGGCGGTACCAGGCCATGCGTTTCAGCAAGGCGAAAGCGCGACGCTTTCGCCTTTTTCATGAGTGCAGCTTCGAACTGCACCCGCAACGAAATTTCATCGTTGGCGCCAATGCGGCGGGCAAGACCAGCCTGCTGGAGGCTCTCTACGTTGCATCCCGAGGCGACAGCCATCGCGGTGCAACGTCATCGCTGGTGACAGATGGCGAATCGTCGTTCCAGATCGAGGTGCAGGTCAGCAATGGCGTGGGGTGCCCGGACGATCGCATCGATGTTCGCTGGCAGGAACGACGGATCCAGCTGCGGATCAACGAGCAGTCCGCGAGCTTGTCCGATCTGGTCCGCAGAATGCCGGTGCTGCTGGTCGATCCACTCGCTCATCGCTTGGTCGAGGAAGGTCCTGCGATTCGGCGGCGTTTCGTTGACTGGGGCGTGTTCCACATGGAACCGTCTTTCCACCCGGTATGGCGCCGCTTCAACCGGGCGCTGAAGCAACGCAATGCAGCGTTGCGCGCTCAGGCAAGCGACCGCGAAGTGGCTAGCTGGACGCCAGAACTGGTCGTGACTGCAGACGCACTGACGACGCTGCGGCGTTCATATCTCGACAGGCTGTCCGAACTGGTGCCCTCGTACTGGCGACAGCTCGTGGATGATTCGGTCTGGTCACTGGCTTTTGTAAGCGGGTGGCGAGACGGCGAGCATTACGCGGAAACGCTGCTCAGAACACTCGAGGGTGATCGGCACGCAGGCCATACGCGGGAAGGTCCGCATCGGGCAGAACTGCGCATATTGAGCGACAATTCGCTATTGAAAGAGCGGATCAGCCGGGGCCAGCAGAAGCTGCTGATTGCGGGTCTGGCGTTGGCGCAGGGCGAGTTGTATCGACAGCGTCATGACGATACGCCGGTGCTGTTGCTAGACGACTTCGCTGCCGAGTTGTCGCCGTTATCCCAGCAGAGACTCCTTGCCCAGCTGGAAGCCTGGCCGGGGCAGATCGTCGCCACGGCACTGGAGTACAGCCCATTGCTTCAGGCCGCAACGAACCATGCGATGTTCCACGTGGAACATGGCGAGATCACATTGAAGAACACGACATGACTGATCAGAACGACACGCCGGACCCGACCCAGAACCACATCGCCAGCGGCAACTACGACGCCAGTGCAATCAAGGTGCTGAAAGGCCTCGACGCCGTCCGGCAGCGGCCTGGCATGTACATCGGCGACCCCGATGACGGCTCGGGCCTGCACCACATGGTGTTCGAGGTCGTCGACAACTCGGTCGACGAAGCGCTGGCAGGGCACTGCACGGAAATCACCGTGACCTTGCAGCTCGACGGCAGCGTTACCGTGACTGATAACGGCCGTGGCATTCCGGTGGATATCCACGAGGAAGAAGGCCGCTCGGCTGCCGAAGTGATCATGACCATCCTGCATGCCGGCGGTAAGTTCGGTGGCAGCGGCTACAAGGTTTCCGGTGGCCTGCATGGTGTCGGCGTATCGGTGGTCAATGCGCTGTCGGAAGTGCTGCTGCTCGACATTCACCGCAACGGCCAGCATCACCATCAGGAGTACCGGATGGGTGTGCCGCAGGCGCCGCTGGCGATTGTCGGACCGTCCGACAAGCGCGGTACGTCAGTGCGCTTCTACCCGAGCGGCAAAGTGTTCACCAATCTCGAATTTCACTACGACATCCTCGCCAAGCGGCTGCGCGAGCTGTCGTTTCTGAACTCGGGACTGCGGATCGTGCTGCGCGAGGAATTGAACAACCGCGAGGATGTGTTCGAGTACATCGGCGGCATCAAGGCGTTCGTTGATTACCTGAACCGCAACAAGACCTCGCTCCACGAGACGGTGCTGTACATCAACACCGAGGTCGACGGCATCGCCGTCGAAGCGGCGCTGCAGTGGAACGACTCCTATCAGGAGAACGTCTTCTGCTTCACGAACAACATTCCGCAGAAGGATGGCGGCACCCACCTCACAGGTTTCCGCAACGCGCTGACCCGTACCTTGAACGAGTATGTCGAGCGCGAAGGCCTGGCCAAGAAGGAAAAGGTGGAGCCGGTCGGCGACGACTCGCGCGAAGGGCTGACGGCGGTGCTGTCGGTAAAGTTGCGCGACCCGAAGTTCTCCTCGCAAACCAAGGAAAAACTGGTTTCGTCGGAAGCCAAGGCGGCCGTCGAAAGCGCGATGAACAAGAAGCTGTCCGAGTTCCTGCTGGAGCGTCCGCGCGAAGCCAAGGCGATCGCGATGAAGATCGTCGAAGCGGCCCGTGCTCGCGAAGCGGCGCGGAAGGCACGCGATCTCAATCGTCGCAAGGGCGCTCTCGACATCGCTGGCTTGCCGGGCAAGCTGGCCGACTGCCAGGAAAAAGATCCGGCCAAGTCCGAACTGTTTCTCGTCGAGGGTGATTCGGCCGGCGGCTCGGCCAAGCAGGGTCGCGACCGGCGGTTCCAGGCAATCCTGCCGCTGAAGGGCAAGATTCTGAATGTCGAGAAGGCGCGGCTGGAAAAGATGCTGTCGTCGCAGGAAGTCGGAACCCTGATCACCGCACTCGGCTGCGGGATCGGTCGCGATGACATGAAGCCGGAGAACTTGCGCTACCACCGCATCATCATCATGACCGACGCCGACGTCGACGGCGCCCACATCCGAACCCTGCTGCTGACGTTCTTCTACCGGCACATGTACGCGCTGGTCGAACGCGGCCATGTCTACATCGCGCAGCCGCCGCTGTACAAGCTGAAGAGCGGCAAGCACGAGACCTATGTGAAGGACAACAACGAACTCGAGGACTGGCTGCTGAAGTCGGCGCTCGACGAGGCCGTACTGGTTCCGGCGGCTGAAACGCCGGCCTTGCCGGCCGACAAGCTCGCACAGCTGGTCCGTGACACCTCGCGCATCCAGGGCGCAATCGAACGGCTGTCCCGTCACTATGACCGCCATGTACTGGAGCGGCTGTTCGAGCGTGCTCCGCTGCCGGCTGGTGCCGAGCGCGACGGCTGGTTGCAGGCGTTTGCGGAAAGTCTCAACGCCAGTGCTGCTGTTCAGAGATATGTTGTTGAAACGCAAGGCGATTCCTTGATCGTCAACCCACTCGTGCACGGCCTGGCCCATCGCTATGTCTTCGGCGAGGATTTCTTCGCCACGCCCGAATTCCAGCTGGTGTCGAAGTTCAACAGCGAAGTCGTGCCGCTGATTGGCGCAGGTGCCGTCATCAAGCGCGGCGAGCGCACGCGCGCCGTGGCCAGCTTTGCCGAGGCCTACGTGTGGCTCACCGGAGAAGCCCGTCGCGGCCTGCACGTGCAGCGCTACAAGGGGCTTGGCGAGATGAATCCGGAACAGCTCTGGGAAACCACGCTCGATCCGGCCGTTCGCCGGCTGGTGCAGGTGCGCGTCGAGGATCTGATCTCGGCCGACCAGATGTTCACTACGCTGATGGGCGAAGACGTGGAACCGCGACGCGATTTCATCGAGCGTCACGCCTTGCTGGTCGGCAATCTCGACGTCTGACGCCACCGCGCACCACTGCGGCGCGGGCCTGCCCGCGCTTACGGCAGATCGGGCTCCCGTCTTAGAGTCAGGGTGACCGCAGCCTCGAAGCTGCGGCTTATAAGACCCAGACGAGGAGAAGCCGATGAACCTTGTGCCCGGTGCGCTGCGGCGCGCGCTTGTGTTGTTTCCGATCGCAATCGTCGGCCTCGCGGCATCCGCCGCAGGGCCGGCAGGCAATGACGCCGCCGGCGCAGCCGAAGTCGCCGACACCCGCTGGCTGAGCTACAACGGCACCGCCGACGGACAACGCTACGCCCATGTCGGCCAGATCACGCCGGCCAACGCTGGTCTGCTGGCCGAGCACTGCAGGATCAAGCTCGATGGCAGCGGTTCGCTGCACACCGGCCTGGTACAGCTCGATGGCGTGCTGTACCTGACCACCGCACACGACACGATCGCGCTCGATGCCACCAACTGCGCGCAGCGCTGGCGGCATCACTACACGCCGGAGCAGCCGGAGGTGTTCCCGGTCAATCGCGGCGTGGCCTACGCCAACGGCAAGCTGTTTCGGGGTACTTCAGACGGTCGGCTTCTGGCAATCGAGGCGGCGACCGGCAAGACACTGTGGCAACAGCAGGTTGGCGATCCGCTGCAGGGCGAGTTCTTCAGCGCTGCGCCGATCGTCTGGCAGGGCCTGCTGATCATCGGCAGCGCCGGCAGCGACTGGGGCGTCCGCGGCCGGATCATGGCCTACGAACAGGACAGCGGCCGCGAAGTCTGGCGCTTCAACACCATTCCGCGTGGCAAGGAGCCGGGCGCCGAGACCTGGCACGAGCGCGGTACCGCCCGTTACGGCGGCGGCGGCTCGTGGACCCATTACTCGATCGACATGTCGACCGGCGAAGTGTTCGTGCCGGTCGGCAATCCGGCGCCGGACATCCTGCCCGGCCATCGCCCCGGCAAGAACCTCTACACCGACAGCATGCTGGTGCTTGACGCTCGCACCGGCGCGCTGAAGTGGTATCACCAGATCGTCTCCAACGACGGCCACGATCTCGATCTTGGCGCTGCGCCGATGCTTTACCACGACAGCAAGGGCCATCCGATCGCCGCGATCGGCTCCAAGAACGGCCACCTGTACGGCGTCAACCGCGAAACCCGCAAGCGCGTGTTCGACACACCAATCGCCCGCATTGAGAACGAAGGCGTGCAGCCGACTGCCGCTGGCCTGCGCACCTGTCCCGGCGTGCTGGGCGGGGTTGAATGGAACGGGCCGGCGTTCGACGTGAAGAACAAGGCGATCGTGGTCGGCGTCGTCGACTGGTGTTCGACGATCACGCCGAAGCCGCAGCAGGATTTCATCCCGGGCCAGTTCATGCTCGGCGGATCCTGGAAGATGGACGACGAGTCCTATGGCTGGGTCCACGCGGTGGACCCCGACAACGGCAAGATCCGCTGGAGCTACAAGGCGGACGGTCCGGTCGTGGCCGGGGTGACGCCGAGCGCGGGTGGCGTGATCTTCACGGGCGACATGGCTGGCCATTTTCTGGCGCTGGACAGCGCCACCGGCAAGCTGCTCTACAAGACGCAGACTGGCGGCGCGGTGGCCGGCGGCGTCATCACCTACGCGCTCGGCGGCACCCAGTACGTCGCCTCGACCTCGGGCAATGTCTCGCGGCTGACCTTCGGCGTCAGCGGTTCGCCAACGCTCATCCTCTACAAGCTGGGCGGCCAGGGCAGCACGTCGCCGACATCATCCGTCGGGACCTCGTCCGGAAGCGGCGCTACCGGTGCGGCGATCTACGGCAGCGTCTGCTCCGCCTGCCACGGTGCCAACGCGGAAGGCGGCGTCGGGCCGTCGCTGAAGGGTGTGTCGGCGCGCCTCGGCCTCGCCAAGACCATCGAATGGATCAAGAACCCGTCAAGCAAGATGCCGAAACTGTACCCGGCACCGCTCGACGAAGCCGCCGTCGCCGCTGTGGCCGCGCATATCCAGAAGTACTGAAGCCAACGGCCCGACGCGGCCATTGATCGCCCGCCCGATCTGCGGGACATTCTCCTGGCCCGTGGCCTGCGGGCCGGGAGAAGCCGATGAAAACGCTGGCGATCTACAACCTGAAGGGCGGTGTCGGCAAGACCGCCGCCGCTGTCAATCTCGCGTAGCCGGCGGCGCGCAGCGGCCTGCACACGCTGCTGTGGGATCTGGACCCGCAAGGTGCCGCGAGCTGGAATCTGCAGGGCGAGGCTGCCACGGCGCCAGATAAGACCGTGTGGCGCGGCACGTCGCCGATCGGACGCCGGATCGTCGAAACGGCGTACGACAACCTGCACCTGATCCCGGCCGACCTGGAGAGTCGCCATCTCGATGTCTGGCTGCGCAAGGACGACAACAGTCATGACCGCCTGCGCACGCTGATCGAGCCGCTGTCGGAGCAGTACAGTCTGGTGGTGCTCGACTGCCCGCCGAGCCTGTCGCATCTCGCCGACAACATCTTCGCCGCCGCCGACCGCATCCTGGTGCCCACCGTGCCGACGCACCTGAGCCTGCGCGCGCTGATGACACTGATCGATTACTTCAAGGCCAATGAGCTGCCCAGAGCCCGGCTGCGACCGTTCTGGTCGATGGCCGATCGCCGGCGCGGCCTGCATCGCGGCCTGATCGAGCAGCCGCCGAAGGCGATGAAAGATGTCTGCGCGGCGGTGATTCCGTACGCCGCGTCGGTGGAGCGCATGGGCGAAGCCCGAGCGCCGCTGGAGGTCAGCGAACCGTCCAGTTACGCCGCCGAGTGCTACCGCGCGCTGTGGGCGGAGAACGCGAACTACCTCCGGCGCGGCTGAATCCTTCAGGCCGGGCGCGGGACCAGTACCCGCGCCGGCTCGCCCCGGAACGCCCGCAACACTTCGTCGACGGTCCGTTCGCGCAGTTCCTGAATCGCATCCGGGCTGGAAAACGCGATATGTGGCGTGGCGATCACCCGGGGATGAGCGGTGACCGCCGCCGGCGGATTCGGCTCGCCGGCAATCACGTCAAGCGCGGCGGTATCGAGCCGGCCGGCGTCCAGCGCATCAAGCAGCGCCGTGTTGTCGACCAGCCCGCCGCGGCTGACATTGACGAACAGCGCGCCGAGCTTCATCTGTGCGAAGCGGCTGGCATCGAACAGGTTGGCGGTAGCCGGTGACAGCGGCAGCAGCGCGATCACGGCATCGGCCTGCGGCAGCAGCGCATCAAGGCTCGTCCATTCAACCCGCGCGGCATCTTCGCCCGTGGGCGGCGTGCGGCCGCAGGCGATCACCCGCAGGCCCCAGCCGCTGAGCTTGCGCGCCACCAGTCGGCCGGCGCGGCCGTAGCCGACCAGCCCCACCGTCAGCCTGCGAGTGCGCCTCAGCCGCGCCAGCGCCGGGTCCCAGACCCCACGCTTGACCTCGCGATCCCAGGCGACGATGCCGCGCGACCAGGCCAGCAGCATTGCCACCGCGTGATCGGACACTTCCTCGACGCAGTAGTCCGGCACGTTGGTGACGCGGGCACCGGCCGCCCAGGCAGCATCGAGCGCGATGTTGTCGAGGCCGACGCCGTAGCGGGCAACGATGGCCAGATCGCGGCAATGGCCGATCGCGGTCGCAGAAACTTCTGCCCAGCAGGTCATGATCGCCTGCGGGCGTTCACGCTCCGCGATCGCCTCGATCTCATGCTTCGGCAGTGCGGCGGAACGGCCAGCGACCACGCGCAGGCCGGCGGCTTCGAGGTGCCGGTGCTCGTACTCGAGTTCCGGCCACGGGTAATCGGTGATGAAGACGGTCTTTTTCACAGGCGGCGACGCTAGCAGATCGCGACAGCACCGGCGGTGCGCGGGCGAACCCTAGCGCCTGCGAATGATGCCCGACGGGCCATCGCACTCGGCTAGGCTCGCAGCCACCAGGGACACGTACCAGAACCCGCAGGAGGAGCGCCCGATGATCGACAACCCTTACTACTCGCAGGCCGTCCATGGCCCGTACGAAACCTACGACCTCGGCAACTTCACGCTCGAGGAAGGCGGCACGATCCGCGGCTGCCAGCTGGCCTACGCGACCTTCGGCACACTCAATGCCGCGAAGGACAACGCGATCCTGATCACCACCTGGTTTTCCGGCACCTCGAAGATCATGGAGCAGGTCTACACCGGCCCCGGCCGGGCGCTGGACCCGGCGAAGTACTTCATCGTCATCGCCAACCAGATCGGCAACGGCCTGTCGTCGTCGCCGCACAACACGCCGTTCCCGGCCGGCATGGGCAACTTCCCGAAAGTACGGATTGGCGACGACGTCCGTGCCCAGCATCGACTGCTGACCGAGAAGTTCGGCATCACCGAGTTGGCGCTGGTCACCGGCGGCTCGATGGGCGCCCAGCAGACCTACGAATGGGCGGTCCGCTATCCGGACATGGTCAAGCGCGCCGCGCCGCTGGCCGGCACCGCCAAGAACACGCTGCACGACCAGGCCTATGCCGACACGCTGACCGATGCGATCACCTCCGATCCGGGCTTCAACGGCGGCTGGTACGCCTCGAACATGGATGTGCGCGATGGCCTGCGCCGCCACGCAAAGCTGTGGGCGGTGATGGGCTGGAGCACGGAGTTCTACGCCCAGGGCCGGATGGCGGCGCTCGGCTTCTCGTCGCTCGAGGACTTCGTCACCAATTTCATGAACGGCTTCTTCGGCGTGATGGACCCGAATGCGCTGCTGACCATGGCCTGGAAATGGCGCAACGGCGATGTCAGCCGCCACACCGGTGGCGATCTGGCCGCCGCGCTGGGCCGGATCAAGGCCAAGACCTACGTCATGCCGATCACCACCGACATGTTCTTCCCGCCGGTCGACTGCGAGCGCGAAGCGGCGCTGATCCCGGGGGCGGTGTTCCGGCCGATCCAGTCGATCGACGGCCATCTGGCGCTGTTCGGTGCTGATCCGGGCTACGCGCCGCAGATCGACGCCGCGCTCAACGAGCTGCTGGCCACACCGGTCTGAAGCGGCAGGCCCGGCGGCTGGCGATGCCGATCGTCAGCCGCCGTCCGGCAGGATCGCCAGCAGCGCGGCGACGCGGGCCTTGAGCGCAGCAGCGTCGGCGGCCGTCACGGTGGCGTGGCCGATCTTGCGCTGAGGCTTCGGCGTCTTGCCGTACAGATGGGTGTGCACGCCGGTCAGGCGGCTGGCCGCTTCGGTGTCCGGCGCCAGCCCGATGTAGTTGACCATCACCGACGCGCCGCGCAATTCGGTGGAACCCAGCGGCAGCCCTGCAATCGCCCGCAGATGGTTCTCGAACTGCGAGGTTTCCGCACCCTCGATGGTCCAGTGCCCGGAGTTGTGGACGCGCGGCGCGATCTCGTTGGCGATCAACTGGCCGCCGGCGACGAAGAACTCGAAGGCGAGCACGCCGACGTAATCCAGATGCTCGGCCACCCGGCGCGCGTAATCCTCGCCCTGCGCCTGCAGCGGATCGTTCACGGTCGGCGTGGCGGTGCGCAGGATGCCGGCGCGGTGGACGTTTTCGACCAGCGGGTAGAACACCATCTCGCCGCTCGCCGAACGCACGGCGAGGCAGGACACCTCGCGCTCGAACGGCACGAAGGCTTCCAGGATCAGCGGCTGCCCGCCGATCGCGTTCCACGCGATGTCGAGATCCGCCGGCACGCGCAGCACTGCCTGGCCTTTGCCGTCATAGCCCATGCGCCGGGTCTTGAGCACCGCTGGCAGGCCGGTCATCGCCACCGCGGCAGTCAGGCCTTCGCGGCTGTCGACGGCGGCGTGGGTCGGCACCGGAATGCCGAGCGAGCGGAACAGCGCCTTCTCCGACAGCCGGTCCTGGCCGGCGGTCAGCGCCTTCGGACCCGGGTACAGCGGAACGCGTGCGGCCACGAATTCGGCGGCGGCATTCGGCACGTTCTCGAACTCGAAGGTCGCCAGATCCACCCGCGAACAGAACTCGGCAAGTGCAGCGTCGTTGCTGTAGTCCGCGTGGATATGCTCGCCGAGCGGGGCCGCGCAGGCTTCGGTGGCCGGGTCGAGGAACACGAAATCGATGTCCAGCGGGTAGCCGGCCAGTGCCAGCATGCGCCCCAGCTGCCCGGCGCCGAGCACGCCGATCTTCAGTCCGGTCTTCATGGTCGGGTTCGGTCAGGGCAGCGGCAGCGCGCCATCGTTCAGCACCTTGGCGGTCTGCGCGGCGCGGAAGGCATCGAGCTTGGCGGCGTAGGCCGGTTCGAAAGCGCCGAGCATCGCGCAGGCCAGCAGCGCGGCATTGGTGGCGCCGGCGGTGCCGATCGCCAGGGTCGCCACGGGAATGCCGGCCGGCATCTGCACGATCGACAGCAGCGAGTCGACACCCGACAGCATCCGCGACTGCACCGGCACGCCGAGCACCGGCAGCCGTGTCTTCGACGCCGCCATGC
>CAYPJK010000003.1:0-20522 GCA_964411025.1 uncultured Nevskia sp. | reverse complement strand
GTTCTGCTCGGGATGCGCGAAGCCCGGCGCCAGCGTGGCCGGATGCAGGCTCGGCACGTGGTAGGGCTCGGCGAAGGCATCGGCGATGAGCTTCCAGTTGGCCTTGAAGTCGGCCTCGATGACGATCGTCTCGTCGAGGTTGAAGTACGGGATGCCGGCGTAGCGGGTGCCGAACGGGCCGAGGAACTCCGCCAGCGTCACCTCGGGCACTTTCTGGAAGTTCAGGAAGATGAAGCCTTCCCAGACCTCGCAGTGGATTGGCGTCAGGCCGCAGCTCTTCTTGTCGAGGTCGAAGAAGTGCTTCTGGTCCGGCACGCCGATCAGTTCGCCATCGTTGCGGTACTGCCAGTTGTGATATCGGCAGACCAGCCGCTCGGCGACGCCGCAGGCTTGGCTGACGATCAGATTGCCGCGGTGGCTGCAGACGTTGTGGAAGGCACGGATGCGCCCTTCCTTGCTGCGGGTGACGAGCACCGAGGCGCGCACCACGTCGATGTCCTTGACGAAGTAGCTGTTCTCCTTCGGCAGCTGCTCGACCCGACCGATCGCCAGCCAGGCGCGCTTGAACACGCGCTCGCGTTCCAGTTCGAAGTATTCGGGCGAGCGGTACGGCTCCACCGGCACCGGGCCGGTGCCGAGGCCGGCGGCCAGGGTGAAGCTGCGTTCGTCGATGACGTGCCTGTAGGCCGCCGGGGTGTCGATCACTGCGCTCATCTCGGTCTGCTCCGTCTCAGATCCGGCCGCCGTGCGGCCACGGGCCCTGGGAAATCCGTACCGCGCTCGGCCACGTCGAATCGTGCGCGCGGGGTTCGCCGTGCATCTCCACGGCGATCGCCGCGTGGTTCATTGCCAGCAGCAGCTTGAACAGCCGCTCGCTGGCGGGCGGCATCTGGCCGAGCGTGAATTGATCGCAATGGACGATGGCCTGCTCGGCGCAGCCGACGATGGCGTCGTAGAAGCGCTGGATGTCATCCATTGCGGCAGTGGAGCGCGCCGCCCGGCGCTGGTCGTTGGTGTCCAGCGACCAGTACGGCACGAAGGCCTCCAGCGCCTCGAAGCCCGGTGGCAGGCGGGAGCTTGTTGCGGTCATGTGGTTCTCCTCATCGCATAAAGCCGTCCGCTTCTGCCGGCGGATCGGCGGTGTCGCTACCGGTTGATGGCGTCGATCTCCGGCTGCGAGACGGTGGCCGTGTCGCTGCGGCGCTTCGACAGTGGCAACTCGCCGGCGGTGATGCCGGCCAGCGCGAAGTGTTCCGGCCCGAGTTCGTGGATCAGCACGCGGACCGAGTCCGCCGGCACGCCCAGCGCGCGCTCCGCTGCCCGGCTGAGGGCCGCATGCAGGTCGCGCTTCTGCGCCGTGCTGCGGCCTTCGAGCATGTTGACCTGGATGATCGGCATCGAAAGTCACCTCTGCGGGATTGCGGTGCCATCGCTGGCGGCATCGAAACTAGTGGCGAGGACGGTATCCGTCTAATACCTTTGGCCGCTCAGGGTGATACAAGATCGGCATCGCCCATCGGCGAAATCAGGGCTTGCTCGCATGGCTTCGAGTTTCATGGACTTCCGCCGGCTCAGCTGCTTCGTGGCTGTGGTCGAGCAGAAAAGTTTCCGGGCGGCCGCGCTGAAGCTGCACCTCTCGCAGCCGCCGCTGACCCGCCACGTGCAGATGCTCGAGGAATCGCTCGGCGTGCAACTGCTGGTGCGCAGCGCCGCCGGTGTCGAACCGACGGCGGCCGGCCAGCTGTTCTTCGAGGAAGCCCGCAACCTGCTGGCGCTTGCGCAGCAGGCCGGCGAGCGCGTCAAGCTGGCCGGTCAGGGGCGGATCGGCCGGCTCGATGTCGGCGTGTTCGGCTCGGCGGTGCTCGGCGCAATCCCGAAGATCGTCCGTGCGTTCCGTGAACGCCTGCCGAATGTCGAGGTGGTGCTGCACAGCCTCGATCGCGCCGCTCAGCTGAAGGCGCTGCGCGAGCGGCGCATCGATGTCGGCTTCAACCGCTTCTTCGAGGACGAGCCGGATCTGGTCTGGGAAGTGATCCAGACCGAGCCGATGTCGGTCGTGGTGCCGGAAAGCCACCCGCTGGCGATGCGCGCCAGCCTGTCGCTGGCCGAACTGGCGCGCGAGCCGCTGGTGCTTTACCCGCGGGCACCAAGGCCCGGCTTCATCGACCACCTGATGCGCCTGTTCCACGACCGCGGCCTGACGCCGCAGCGGGTCCAGGAAGTGGACGATGTGCTGACCGCCGCCGCGCTGGTGGCGTCTAACCTGGGCCTGAGCCTCGTCACCGAATCCGGCCGCAGCCTGAGCATTCCCGGCATCGTCCACGTGCCGCTGACACCGGCCGACCGGGCGACGGTGGCGCTGTGCATCATCCAGCGTCGCCACGAGGAAGCGGCGATTCCGCGCGCCTTCGTCGAGGTCGCGCGGTCGCTGGGCCAGGGGACGGCCGAAACGGGCCGGCCGGGCAAGCGCCGCCGGTCGCGCTGATCGACCCTCGCCGGTCTGCCGGTCTGCCGGTCTGCTCTTATGGGTGCGCGGGCGCGTGTGCGCGATGGGCGTAGACGGTGCGCGCATTCAGCGGCTGAATCGGCCGCGCGTTGTGCGAGTACAGCTTCTTGAAGCTGGCGATCTGCTGCTTGGAGGCCTGGATCGGGTGTTCCAGCACATACCAGGCGACGTGCTCGGCGCACGGCGGCGTGGTCAGCGAGCCCTCGTAATAGAAGTAGCTGAGATCCTTCGGCAGCAACGAGGCCGGATCGACGGCATCGTCGACGTCATGGTCGCCGTCGGCGTCCTTCGGCAGGTGGCTCAGCACGTGGTCGAGCGCCGGATTCCGCTTGCCGTTGCGGATCATCACGCCGAGCACCGCGAGGTGACCTTCGTCGTCGCGGTGAACCATGTGCAGTTCCATCGCGTAGGTCTTGCCGTCGAGGTGTTCCTCGGATGGCGTGTGGAAGTGGAACTGCGCCAGGTGATAGCGGTGATCGCCGATGCTCAGCGTGTCGTCGTCCGGCGCGTTGACCTGCACGGTGTGGCCGTTGTTGAGGATGCGCAGCGGCGCCGTGTGGTAGCGGACGTCGAGGTCCGGCAGATCGGCGCGCGGTGTCGCGTGGCTGATGTCTATCGGCGACTGGGCCTTGCCGCGTGCGCATTCGCCGAAGTCTGGCGCCAGCTCGGCCCAGTGCTTCGGGCCGTGGTCCCCGTCGTAGTTCCAGTCGATATGCCCCGAGGCCGGATCGGCCATTGCGGAAGTGCCGACCAGGACGCCAAGCACAGCCAGGACGAGTTGCCGCTTCATTGCACGCTCCAGGGACGGGAAATTGTAAAAATTATGTCACCAAATTACGTCCCGAGCGCACGGATCGCGGCGATCGCACGGTGTGCCGACAGGTGCACCCGCTGCGGTCCAAGGGCGTCCAGCAGGTCGGTGCCGGCCAGGCGATCCATCACCGGGCCCTTGACCTCGGCCAGATGCAGCCGGCTGCCGTTCTGGCGCAGGGCCCGCTCCAGACCTTCGAGCACGTCGAGCCCGCTGGTGTCGACATAGGCCACGCCGGACATCACCAGCACCACGTCCTTCGGCTGCCGGGCCTCGACGATGTGGGCCTGCAACTCCGATTCGACGCGCGGCGCGTTGGCGAAGTACAGCGTCTCGTCGATGCGCACCAGCAGCAGGTCTGGCCAGGTGCGCACCTCGTGGCGCAGCACGTTGCGGAAATGTTCGCTGTCGCCCACCTGGCCGACCACGGCGATGTGCGGCCGGCTGGTGCGGTACAGGAACAGCAGCAGCGACAGCCCGGCGCCGATCATCAATCCGCCTTCGACGCCGAGCGCCAGCACGCCGACGATGGTGGCCGCCTGGGCGGCGCCATCGCCGCGGTCGTAGCGCCAGCTGTGACGCAGGCTGGCGAAATCCACCAGCTGCCAGACGGCGACGACGATGATCGCGGCCAGCACCGCCTTCGGCAGCGGCGCCAGCAGGCCGGTGAACAGCAGCGCTGCCAGCGCCACCCACAGCGCGGTGACCACCGCCGCCAGCTGGGTCCGCGCGCCGGCCTCGTAGTTGACCATCGAGCGGGCAAAGCCGCCGGCCACCGGCATCGCGCCGGCGACAGCGGCGATCAGGCTGGTGCTGCCGAGCGCCAGCAGTTCGCGGTCCGGGTCGATCTTCTCCTGCCGCCGGAAGGCCAGCGCCTTGGCCACCGAGATGCTTTCGACGTATCCGATGATCGCGATCATCGCCGCCGGCGCCAGCAGCCGTTGCCAGCCGTCCTCGGCAAGAACGCGCAGCGACAGCTGCGGCAGCCCGTGCGGAATCTCGCCGACGACGGCGACCGCCCAGATGCCGTGGGCGTCGCAGGCCGACGACAGCACGGTGGTGGCGATCACCAGCAGCAGCGGCGCGGTGCGGCCGATGCTGCCGGCGGTTTCGCGTTTCAGCCCGAAGCCGGTCAGCAGCCGCTGCAGCGGCGCGCGGGCGGCGAACAGAAGGGTCATCGCACCGATGCCGAAGGCCAGCGTCGGCAGGCTCAGCCGGTCGCGGCCAAGGAACAGGGCCCGGACGATGCCGTCGGCGCCCGCATCGCGCGGCACCGGAATGCCGGTCAGCCCCGACAGCTGGGTGCCAATGATGTACAGCGCCGCACCGGTGGTGAAGCCGGACAGCACCGGGTGGCTGATGAAATGGGTGAGCCAGCCCAGCTTCAGCGCCGCCATCACCAGCAGGATCACGCCGCTTAAGCCCGACAGCATCAGCGCGCCGGTCAGGTAGCGGGCCGGATCGTTGCCGGCGTAGGGAATCAGTGCCGCCGATACCATCACCGCCGCCACCGCCACCGGCCCCACGGCCAGTACCCGGCTGGAGCCGAGCAGGGCGTAGACGATCACCGGCAGGACGCTGGCATACAGGCCGACTTCCGGTGGCAGCCCGGCCAGCAGCGCATAGGCCAGCGCCTGCGGAATCAGCAGGATCGCCGTGATGGTGCCGGCCAGGCCGTCCTGCGCGAGATCGGACGGGCCGCTGCGGCGCAGGTCGGCCAGCAGTGGAAACAGCTTCAGCCAGCCGGGCCCGGCGCTCTCATCGGCCACGGCCTCAGGCGTTCCCGCAGGCCAGGTTGGCAGGCACCGCGATATCCATCAGCTTCGGGTTCGGCAGGTTCAGGCCGTTCATGATCGCCACGTACTCGGCTTCGGTCTTGCCGGCCACGCGCGGGTTGTGGCGCTTTTCCTCGCCGATCGACGAGGCGTTCCAGCCCTTGTAGTCGTGGCCGGGAAAGACGGTGACCGTGTCCGGCAGCCGGAACAGCCGGTTGACGATCGAATCCCAGCTCTTGCGTGGATCGCCGCCCTGGAAATCGGTGCGGCCGCTGCCGCGGATCAGCAGCACGTCGCCGGTGAATACGGCTTCCGGGTGCGCCGGGTCGAGCACGAAGCTGAACGATTCGTCGGTGTGGCCCGGCGTGTAGATCGCCTGCAGGCGGATGCCGTCGACGTTCAGCGTTTCGCCATCGCGGATCTGTTCCGACACGCAACTGGCCTTGGTGAACTCGCCCATGATCGTCACGCAACCGGTGGCGGTGCGCAGGTCGCCGAGCGCGGTGATGTGGTCGGCGTGGGTGTGGGTGTCGATGGCGCGGACCAGCTTCAGCTCCAGCGCATCGATCGCGGCAAGGTAGTGATGGGCCTGTTCCTTCACCGGATCGATGATCACGGCCTCGCGCCCCCGGCCGGAGGCCATGAGGTAGGTGTAGGTGCTGGAAACCGGGTCGAAGAACTGGCGGAAGATCATGGCGGGTGTCGCGTCGGGGAAGTCTTATGAAGAAATTGAATAACGTTATTCGATATTGATTTTACGGCCGGCACGGCCGCCGACACAACGCGGCGACCATTCGCGATCAGTGCCGGCTTCGGCGCCAATGCCCGGGCGCGATACCGGTCCAGCGCTGGAACGCGCGCGTGAATGCCGCCTGGTCGGTGTAGCCCAGCAGCTGCGCCACCTCGGCGAGCTTCAGGCGGGAATCGGCCAGATACGATTCCGCCAGCTGCCGGCGGGTGTCGTCGAGCGCCTGCTGGAACGTCGAGCCGGCCGCGATCAGCCGCCGTTGCAGCGTTCGTGCCGAACAATGCAGCCGTGCCGCGCAGGCCGGCAGGCTGGCATCGCCGGAACGCAAGCCGGCGGCCATCGTTTCGCGCAGCCGGCGCTCGAAGTCATCGGCCGGCGGCAGCCGCGCCAGCAGCGCTCGCGCCTGGGCGTCGAGCAGCGCGTGCAGCGCCGGATCGGGCTGGCGCAGCGGCGCGGCGATCAGCGTCTGCGACAGCAGCACTTGCGTGGTCGCGGCCGCGAAGCCGACCGGGCAGCCGAAGAACGCGTGATACGGGCCGAGGTCGGCGGGGGGCGGATTGATGAAGCGCACCGCCACCGGCGCGGCGTCCGGTTGCGCGGTGATGTTGCGGGCATAGGCGACCAGCGCCGCGATCGCGCATTCGTCGACCCGCTGGCCGGGCCGGCCGCGCTCGTCGCCCCATTCCAGCGCCACGCCCTCGGTCAGCATCGTCACCCGCACCTGGTTGACGTCGTAGACCAGCCGTTCGTAGTCGGCGAGCCGCGCCAGCGCTTCGCCAAGCGTGGCGCTGCACAGCGTCAGGTAGCCCAGCAGCCCGAAATGCGATGGCTGGATGCCGGCGCCCACCGCGAGCCCCAGCGCCGGTTCCTGCAGCACGGCATCGGCCCGCGCCAGCAGCGCTGCCCAGTGCGCCACCGGCACCCGCAGCAAGCCGCTGCCGTCATCGGCCGGCAAGTCTTCACCCAGCACCGCCTGCGCGTCATGGCCGCGCCGCGCGAGATACTCGTGCAGCAGGCGCACGTAGGTGGCGGAAACCTGTCCCTGCATCGGCGGCGCGTTGGTCCGGCGGTGGCGTGAAAGATCAAAAGAATGGCGGTGGACGATCAAGCCGCGCAAGCGCGAGTGCCCCGACAATGCGCCGCATGCCAAGAACGAGGAGACCTGTGCCGTGCTGATGGAACTGATCGACACGATGTTCGGCCCGCACATCGACTGGAAGCAGGTGGTGCTGACCGCGATGACGCCGCTGTTCCTGATCGCCTTCGCGATCGAATGGCAGGTGATGCGCGGCCGGGGTCGCCGCGAGCCGTTCCAGATCAAGGAGATCGTCGCCAACCTGACGCTCGGCGGCGCGTACCAGATCTTCGAGGTCATCGCCCATGCGCTGGTCACCGCAGCCGCCGTCGCCTGGTTCTGGCAGCACCGGCTGATCGACGAACTGCCGGTCAATGGCTGGACCATCCTGCCGATCTTCTTCGCCGTGGAGTTCTGCTACTACCTGTTCCACCGGGGCAGCCACCGCATCCGCTGGTTCTGGAGCGCCCACGTCGTCCACCACACCGGCACCGTGATGAACATGACCACGGCGATGCGCCAGAGCCTGCTGTACTCGATCACCGGCTGGTGGCTTTTCTGGATGCCGATGGTGCTGCTCGGCGTGCATCCGTCGGTGGTGTTCTTCCTGTACGGCGTCAACCTCGCCTATCAGTACTTCGTGCATACCGAAGTGGTCGACAAGCTACATCCGTGGATCGAGTACGTGTTCAACACGCCCTCGCATCACCGCGTGCACCACGGCCGCAATCCGCAGTACATCGACAAGAACTTCGGCGGCGTGCTGATCCTGTTCGACCGCTGGTTCGGCACGTTCGAGCCGGAGGGCGAGCGGGTCGACTACGGTGTCGCCCAGCGCCAGCCGACCAGCTACAACGCGATCACCCTGAACTTCCACGAGTTCGCCGACATGTGGCGCGACGTGCTGCGCCCGGGCCGGCTGATCGATCGCCTGAAAGTGCTGGCGATGCCGCCTGAATGGCAGCGCCCGGCGGCCGCCGCGACCGCCGGCACGAACTCAGTGCGCTGAAGGCCTGTCGTCCGGCTCGGTGAGCCAGCGCGCCGCCAGCAGCATCGCGGCCGCGGCCAGATACGCCATCACGAAAGGCCAGGCCGGCTGCAGACTCAGGCTGGTGTCGGCACCGGTGTAGCGGAACGCATGCATCAGGCCGGTCGCCGACAGCGCGGCCGCCACCGCCATCCAGATGGCGGCAGTGACAAAGCGGCGCTCGATGATCGCCACCGTCGCCGCCGACAGGATCATGGCGCTGAACACCACGCCCTGCTCCAGCGCGAACGCGCCTTCGGCCCAGACGTCCGCCGCGTGGAAGGCCGGCAGCAGCGCCTCGGTGATGCCCGGTCCGCCTTCGGTTCCGGCACCGGCGGCACGCAGCCCGGCCTTCAGCATCAAGGCCCCCCACATCGCCAGCCCCGGCAGCAGGCCGACCACCACGGCCGGGAAGTGCGCCTTCGGCGTTGCATCGAAGGCCTGCACGCTCATGACGATGCCGATCCACAGCAGGATCGCGATGCCGGCGTCGATCGGCACCGCCCAGGCGACATGGGCGATCGTGCCGCTGAAGCACAGCAGCGCGATGAACAGGCCGCTCAGGGTCGAGTAGCCGGCGCGCGCGCCCATCGCCTTCCAGCCCGGATGGCCGATGTACAGCGTGGTCGGGAAGCACGAGCCGAAGGTGCTGGCGATCAGCGTGGCGATGCCGTTGACGGCCAGCGACGAGCGGGTGTCGTACCGATCTCCAGCTGCTTCCGCCGATTCCAGGTTCTGCATCGAGCCGACCACCGAGATCAGGCCCATCGGCACGATCACCGCCGCATAGGCCATGAACTGCTCGAAGCGCAGGCTGTCCCACAGCGCGCCGAGCACCGGCACCGGCAGCGCCAGCCGTGCCGGCGGCGGCAGCGGGCCGGTCGGCGCAAGCCCGAGCGTCCAGCCCAGGGCGATACCGAGCAGCAGCACCACGACACCCACCGGCAGCCCGCCCCGGAAGCGGACGCGGCCGAAGTAGCCGATCAGCACCACCGTCAGCGTGACGATGCCGATCAAGGGGTGCGCATACGCCCGCATCAGGAAGCCGAGCGCAATGAAGGCCAGCGCCAGCCCGGCGAGTGTCGACAGCAGCGCCGCACGCGGCGTGTGCCGGCGCACCCAGCCCGCGACGAACGCGCCGGCGAACTCGATCACGCCGGTGCCGAAGCAGGCCAGCAGCCCGGCTTGCCAGGCGGCGCGGGCCGGGTCGGCACTGCCAGCGGCAATCGCCGCGAGCTTGGCCGGCAGCATCACCAGGAACACGAACGAGAACACGGTGATCGTGTTCAGGCCGAACGGCAGCGCGCAGACATCGTCCCGGCCTTCGCGCACGGCCAGCTTGCGCGCCTGCCAGGCGTAGAACAGGTTGCCGACCAGGAGCGACACCGCCGCCCCCGGCAGCACGGTGCCGAGCAGCAGCGCATCGTCGAAGCCCAGCACGAAGTGGCCGAGCGCGGAAATCAGCAGCAGCAGCACCAGGTTGTCGAGCGCCAGGCCGACGAAGCCATCGAGATCGCCGCGGACGAAGGCCTTCACCGGCGCGCCCCCGACATCAAGGCGCAGCGGCGGACGCAGGGCGGCAGCAGCGAGTCGTCATCGGCGATGACGCGGGCAGAGTTCGGCATGAGTGGCGGCAGTGGAGAGTCAGGAACGCGATGACGCAGGACCGGTGCCAACCGGATACGGGCCCTGCCCGGCTGGCGGCGCATCGTGATAGGGCTTGCGGCCGACGGCCAGCGCCAGCGGGCTGCGCCAGTCCCCGTCGCGCGCCAGCTTCGCGACCAGCGCCGCGAAATCCCAGCGCGGCTGCCAGCCCAGCTGCTCGCGGGCCAGGCGGTTGTCGTAGACGCGGTCGAGGCTGTCGGCCATACGCCATCCCCGGCGCGCGTACTCCGCTGGATACTGCGGCAGCCGTTCGCGCAGCACAGCCGCCGGATCGCGGCGCAGCGCGGCGGCATCGGCCGGCACGAACGGCGTGGTGGCGCTGATGATGTAGCGGCCATGGCCGATCGCCGCTGCCCGCTCGATTGCCAGCAGATGGGCGCTGACCACGTCCTCGATCTCGACCCTGCGGTGGAGGAACTCATTGAGCTTCAGATTGGCGTCGGCATAGGCCGCGCGGGCAGCGCCGTCGTCGTCGGCCTCGGGAAAGAAACGCGAGACGCGCAGCACCACGCACGGCAATCGATACAGCCGATGGAACAGCTGGCAGAGATCTTCGGCGGTCAGCTTGGTGGCGCCGTAGATGTTCTTCGACGCCGGCACCACGGCCTCGGTGATCCACGCCGCCGGTGCATCGGCCGGCGGCGTCAGCGCGGCGCCGAAAGCACTGGTCGTGCTGGTGTAGACGAAGGCGCGCACGCCGGCTTTCACGGCGGCTTCGAGCAGGTTCAGCGTGCCGCTGACGTTGGTATCGACGAACTGCTGCCGCGTGTGGGTTTCGACGTGCGGCTTGTGCAGCGTCGCGGTGTGCAGCACCGCGCCGACGCCGTCCATGCACTCGGCGACAAAAGCGGCATCCGTTATCGACCCGATGCGATCGGTGAACGGCGATGGCTTGATGTCGAGGCCGGTCACCTGGTCGCCACGCGCCCGCATGGTGCGGATCAGCGCTTCGCCCAGATGGCCGCTGCTGCCGGTGACCAGTACCTTCATGCCCGCTCGCCCCGCCGTGATCAGGGCGCGATTTCACGCGCCGGGCGCCGATCGCGCAAGCGGCCGGCCGGGCCGGAGGCTGCCGTATCATGGTGGCCGCTCCCGCTGTGCCGCCGCCCGTGACTGCCACGCCCCCGCTGCAAGCCCGTTTCGACCTGATCCGCGACCAGCTGCTACTGCGCGATGCCGCGCGGTTGGCGCGGACCGTGGCCGGCTCAGGCAACAATCCGAAGTTCGACGCCGCGCGGTTCGAAAAGGACGTCGAAGCCGCCCTGCTCGCCGCCGAGAACCGCGCGCGGCTGCGGCCTGAAACCATCCGCTACCCGGCCGAGCTGCCGGTGGTGCAAGCCAAGGATGAGCTGATCGCCGCGATCCGCGATCACCAGGTGGTGGTCGTCTGCGGCGAGACCGGCTCCGGCAAGACCACGCAGTTGCCGAAGCTGTGCCTGGAACTCGGGCGCGGCACGCGCGGCCTGATCGGCCACACACAGCCGCGCCGGCTGGCCGCGCGCAGTGTCGCCAACCGCATCGCCGCAGAGCTCGACGGCAAGGTCGGCGAGCTGGTCGGCTTCGAGACCCGCTTCGATCGCCGGATGTCCGAGCGCAGCCTGATCAAGCTGATGACCGACGGCATCCTGCTCGCGGAACTCTCCCGCGACCGCGAACTGCTGGCCTACGACACGATCATCATCGACGAGGCCCACGAGCGCAGCCTCAACATCGACTTTTTGCTCGGCTGGCTGAAGCGCCTGCTGCCGCGTCGGCCGGAGCTGAAAGTCATCATCACCTCGGCCACGCTCGATCCAGAAAAGCTGGCCCGGCACTTCGCCAACGCGCGCGGCGAGCCCGCACCGATCCTCTTGGTCGAAGGCCGCACCTATCCGGTCGAGATGCGCTATCGCGAGCCGGAGCAGGATGACGATCTCGAAGGCGCGGTCGCCAATGGCATCGACAGCCTGTGGGCGTCCGGACGCGTCGGCGACACCCTCGTGTTCTTGCCCGGCGAGCGCGAGATCAACGATCTGGCGCGCAGCCTGCCCGGCCGCTTCCCGCGCGCCGAGGTGCTGCCGCTGTACTCGCGGCTGCCGGCGGAGAAGCAGGACAAGGTGTTCTCCAGCGGCGGCGCGCCGCGCATCGTGCTGGCGACCAACGTCGCCGAAACCTCGCCACGGCTCGGCGTGCAGCAGCTGCAGATCGAGAACGTGTCGCAGGCCGCCGCCAACCAGCGCGCCGGCCGCTGCGGGCGTGTCGGCCCCGGCGTCTGCCTGCGCTTGTACGAGCAGCAGAACTTCGACAGCCGGCCGGCCTTCACCGACCCGGAGATCCTGCGCTCGAACCTCGCCGGCGTGATCCTGCAGATGGCCTCGCTCGGTCTGGGTGACGTCGACGATTTCCCCTGGCTCGATGCGCCGGAAGGCCGCCATATCGCCGAGGGCTACCGGCTGCTGCAGACATTGGGCGCGCTCGACGACAACAAGCGCATCACCCCGCTCGGCCGTGACCTCGGCCGGCTGCCGCTCGATCCGCGCATTGCCCGCATCGCGGTGGCGGCGCGCGGGACCGCGTATCGCGAGCACGTCTGGGTGCTGGCCGCAGCACTCTCGGTGCAGGACCCGCACGAGGTACCGCCGGACCAGCAGAACGCCGCCCGGCTCAAGCACGCCGAGTGGCGGCATCCGAAATCCGACTTCTTCACCCTGCTGAATCTCTGGGCGCGCTACCAGCAGTGGAATGCCGCCAGCTCCAACCGGCAGCTGCGCAAGCTGTGCAAGGAGCATTTCGTCAGCTATCTGCGGCTGGAGGAGTGGGAGTCGGTCCACAAGCAGATCGTCGACATGCTGGGCAAGGACGACGCCGCCAGGCCGAAGACCGATCAGCCGCTGGACAAGCTCTACACCGACATCCACAAGGCCTTGCTCGCCGGCCTGATCGACCATATCGGCCAGAAGGATCGCGAGAAGCCGGACTTCAACGGCCCGCGTGGCCGTCGCTTCAAGGTGTTCCCGGGCTCCACGCTTTCGAAAAAGCCGCCGCCGTGGATGATGAGCGCCCAGCTGGCGCAGACCAGCCAGCTGTTTGGCCGCATCAATGCCGAGATCCAGCCGGAATGGCTCGCCGATGTCGCGCCGCATCTGGTCAAGCGCGTGCTGCAGGACCCGGTCTGGCACGCCGAACGCGGCGAAGTCACGGCGATGGAAGTGGTGACGCTGTTCGGCATGCAGGTGCTGCGGCGCGCCCGCCATTACGGCCGCGACGAGCCGGCGCACGCGCGGGAGATCTTCATCCGCGAAGCGCTGGTGCGCGGCGAGATGCCGAACAAGCCGGCGTTCCTGGAGAAAAACCTCGCGCTGTGCGACGACGTGCGTGACAAGGAAGCGCGGCTGCGCCGGCCGGATCTGCTTGCCGGTGACGCGCAGTTCTTCGACTTCTACGACACCCTGCTGCCGGCCGACATCTGCACCACGGTCGGCCTCAAGAACTGGCTGCGCAAGGAACCATCCGCGCAGCGCCAGCTGACGATGGCCGAAGCCGATGCGCTGAAGCCCGGCGCCAACGCCGATGTCGCCAGCCTGTTCCCGGATCATCTCGATCTGGCCGGCCAGCGCATTGAGCTGAGCTATTCGCACGAGCCGGGCGCCGATGAGGACGGCGTGACCTTCGAGATCCCGATCGCAGCACTTTTCCAGCTGCCAGCCGCGCGTTTCGACTGGCTGGTGCCCGGCCTGCTGCCGGCCAAGATCGAAGCACTGATCCGTTCGCTGCCGATGCCGTTGCGCCGCTTGTGCACGCCGGCTGCGGAGTACGCGAACGCGATCGCCAATGCCGCGAATCCGGCGTCCGGCGAGCTGCTCGATGCGATCTGCGCGAAGTTCCGCGACATGAACGGCGTGCAGCTCAAGCCGGATGACTTCGCGCTGCCCAAGCTCGAGGCGCACCTGAAGCCGCGGTTGGTGCTGGTCGGGGCGGACGGCAAGGCGATCGGCGAAGCGGAGTCGCTGGTCGCGCTGCAGCAGCGCTTCGGCGGTGCGGCACGGACCGAACTCGGCAAGCGCGCCGAGGCAAGCCCCGAGGCGAAGCGCTGGACCCGCGACGTGGTGCTCGACTGGGATTTCGGCGCGATGCCGGTGTTCATCGAAGTGAGCGGCGCCCGCGCCTATCCGGCGCTGGTCAGTGCCAACGAGCGCATCGGCCTGAAGCTGTTCGAATCCGCCGAGGCCGCGAACCAGGCCCATGCGATCGGCACCCAGGCGCTGCTGCTGGCCCGGGTTGCCGATCGGCTCAAGGATCTGGCGAAGACCGCCCGCGCGAAGCTCGGCATCTCGCTGGCGCAGACCGGACTATCCGCCGAACAGCTGGCGCTGCAGGTTGCCGAACGCGCCGCGCGCAGCTACTGGAATCCGGCCGCGATCCGCGACGAGCAAGCCTTTCATGCCGCGCTCGCCAAGCGCGGCGAGTTCGGCCGCGAGGCGGTCAAGCGGCTGGACGAAGTCTGCGCCTGGCTGGTGGCCGGCATGGAGCTGCGCAAGAAGCTGGACGCGATCGCCAAGCCCTGGCCGGACGCCAATGCCGACCTGCGCCAGCAGCTGCAGACCCTGTTCGCGCCCGGCTTCGTCGACCAGATTCCGGACGAAGCCTGGCCGCGCATTGCGATCTACCTGAAAGCGGCGACGATCCGTGCCGAGCGCCTGCCGCACAAGCCGCAGCGCGATCTGGAGATGCTCAAGCAGATCCGCGCCGTGTCCCAGCACCTGAAGGGCCCGTTTCACCCCGCACGCTGGATGATCGAGGAATGGCGCATCGCGCTGTTCGCGCAGGAACTCAAGGCCCAGGGCTCGCCGAGCGCGGCGCGAATTCAGGCCTTGCTGGCAACTTGACCAAGGCCGGCCCGATGGTGATCGGGCCGGGCATCCGGCCTGGCCGACGCAGCGGCTGCGCCGCTGACGATCCTGCGATCAGCGCAGGGCTGCGTGCTTGACCGGCGGTAGGATCAGCAGCTGCTCGAGGCGGTCGGCGTCGTCGAAATGCCGGCTGCCGGCAGCCGCGGTCGGTACCCGTCCGAGCACGTGAAGTGCGCCCGGTGCGACGACCCGATCGCCCGCCAGCCGGGCCTGTTCGTCATCACGAACGCCCGGGATCACACCGCTGACGTCATAGAGACTGCGGGTCTTGCCGTCGCCGGCCGGCAGGGTAAAGACCTCTTCGTAATGGCGCAGTTGGTAGGCGCTGCCTGTCGCGCCGCCGCTGCTGGCAGCGGCCAGCGGAACGACCCGGGTCAGCGCGTGGCTGCCGGCAGCCAGTCGCAGGGCGACAGGCCCGGTGATCGGTTCGGCCTGCGGGAACAGAGGGGCGTTGTCGTCGGCCTCCGAGTTGGGCGGGCGGCGCTTCAGCGGCTGGGCGGCGAACCAGAGATGATCGCGGCCGCTGGCGTTGACGCTTTCGTAGATCAGCGGCTGGGCGTGGGTGTCGAGGGTGACGCGCCAGATCAGGCTGTCCAGCGCGCCGCTGTTGCCTTCGCGGCCGGCGAACCAGATGAAGTAGTTGAGCTGGGTCAGCGTCTGGCCGCCGAGGCGGGTGAAGGTGATGTAGTAATGCAAGCGCGGCTGTGCCGGATCGGCGGTGAACGCGCCATCGCGCACCACCGGCGCGCCCGGCCGATCACGCGGGCCGGCGGTTTCGATCCACAGCGCCGGCGCATGCCGTTCGGCGAACGCGCGCCATTGCGATTCGATCAACGCCGGCACGCCGAGTTCGTCCGGCATGGCCCGGCCATAGCCCGCTTCGATCAGATGCAGATCCTCGACCGGCGTTGCGGTCCACAGCGTGAGCGTGGCGTCGGCCGGGCTGGCCGGCAGCGCGTTGGTGAAGCGCTTGCGGACATCCGCGTCGTGCGCGGCGACAGCCTTGCGCTGCTGCTCCGTCAGCGGCGGCGCTTTCGGCTTGTACTCGCTGCCCGGCACCACCTGTCGGCGCAGGAAGGCGAGGTTGTCGTCCTCGAAGGTCTCCAGGCTGGCCAGGCCGCCACCGCAGGCCAGCAGGTCATAGCGCCAGGTGCCGATTTCCTGCTCGGACATGCCGAGGTTGCGGTATTCGAACTCACGCGCTTCCTGGTCGAACTCGCGCATCCGCCGCATCCAGCCGGCGGTGTCGTCGAGCCCCTTGACCTCATCCTTGTAGGAGGCGGCGTAGCGGTCGGTGCGGAAGTACGGGAAACCGGGCACCCGGTAGTAGCTGCCGTCGCGGACGCCAGCGGCTTCGACCCGGGCGTCCATTTCCGCGTACTTGGCCCGGCAGTTCTTGTAGGCCTTGAGGATGCCGGTAAACACCTCGGGATCAAGCGGTGCCGGCAATGCCGGTTCGGCACCGGCGGTGGCGGCTGCCGAGGAAAGCACGAGGACGGCGGCGGCCAGCAGGCGCGCGGCACGTGGTCTGTGGATCACGGGGGCGGAGATATTCGACAGCACGCTCGACTCGGACATGACGCGGCTCGGATGTTCGGACAGGTGGCATTGATGACGGAGCAGTCGGCTCGCAGCAATGCAGGGATAACCCTTTATCGCGGCGCGGTTGACAGTTCCGCAGGTGATGAGGCGGTGCTGCCGGTGGTGCAGCAAACCGGCTGCGTCGACGGCCAGACACGTGCATGTGTACGTCAGCGGACAGCCATCCGATGCAAGGCTAGAATGCCGCTGTCAGCCGCGCTAGACACTACCCGGGCCGGCACGCCGCGCGGGGCGGCACACGATGTTGTTTTCATTCGGAATCTGAAACCTTGAGCGAAACCCGCAGCACCATCGCCCCTCGCGATCGACTGATCGTCGCCCTTGATGTCCCGGAAGCCGATGACGCCCGCCAGCTGGTCGAACGCATCGACGAGGGCGCGACGTTCTACAAGATCGGCATGGAGCTGTGCATGGCGCCGGGCTTCTTCGAACTGCTGGGCTGGCTGCGCCGGCAGGACAAGAAGGTATTTGTCGACCTGAAATTCTTCGACATTCCGGAAACCGTCGCCCGCGCCGTGGCGCGGCTGTCCGAGCAGGGCGCGCAGTTCTGCACCATCCACGGCAACCAGTCGATCATGCAGGCGGCGGCGAAAGCGAAGTCCAACGGCCTGAAGGTGCTGGCGGTGACAGCGCTGACCAGCCTCGACCGCGGCGATCTCGACGACCTCGGCTTCGCTTGCGATGTCGAGTCGCTGGTGCTGTCCAGGGCCCGCCGGGCGCTGGCTGCCGGCTGCGACGGCGTGGTGTCGTCGGGGCTTGAAGTCGCCAAGCTCCGCCGAGAAGCACCGCAGGAACTGATTTGCGTCACCCCCGGCATCCGCCCGGTCGACAACGATGTGGCGGCCGGCACGGGCGACCAGAAGCGGGTGATGACCCCGACCCTGGCGCTGCAGGCGGGTGCCGACTATCTCGTCGTCGGCCGGCCGATCCGAGATGCACAAGACCCCCGCGCTGCGGCGCTGGCCATCCAAACCGAAATCGCAGGCGCGCTCGCATCATGACTTCCATCAAGCCCGAAGTGCTTCAGAACGACCGTTTTCTCCGCGCCCTGAAGCGCCAGCCGGTCGACCGCACGCCGGTCTGGCTGATGCGCCAGGCGGGCCGCTATCTGGCCGAATACCGCGCCACGCGGGCCCGCGCCGGCAATTTCATGAACTTGTGCAAGTCGCCGGACATGGCCTGCGAAGTGACCCTGCAGCCGATCGATCGCTATGGCTTCGACGCCGCGATCCTGTTCTCCGACATCCTGACCGTGCCGGATGCGATGGGGCTCGGCCTGCACTTCACCGAGGGCGAAGGCCCGGCCTTTGAAAAGACGGTACGCACCGCGGACGACATCGCGGCACTGCCGATTCCGGACCCGGAAACCGAACTGCGCTACGTGATCGACGGCGTCCGCGCCTGCAAGAAAGGCCTGGCCGGGCGAGTGCCGCTCATCGGCTTTGCCGGCAGCCCGTGGACGCTGGCGACTTACATGATCGAGGGCAGCGGCTCGAAGGACTTCCGTCACGCCAAGGCGATGCGCTACGGCGCACCGCACCTGCTGAAGGCGCTGCTCGACAAGCTCACGGAAAGCGTCGCGCTGTATCTCGCCGCACAGGCCGACGCCGGCGCCAATGCGCTGATGATCTTCGACACCTGGGGCGGCGTGCTTGACCGTGAGGGCTACAAGTTCTTCTCGCTGGCCTCGATGGCGAAGCTCGTCGACCGCCTCAAGGTGCTGGCGCCTGGCGTGCCGGTGATCCTGTTCTCCAAGGGCTGCGGACAGTTCCTGATCGAGATGTCGGCGACCGGCTGCGCGGGTCTCGGCGTCGACTGGACCACCAACATCGGCGATGCCCGCAACATGGTCAGCGGCAGTGTCGCGCTGCAGGGCAACTTCGATCCTGCCGCGCTGTTCGCGCCGCCGGAAACGATTCGCGAACTGGTCGGCAAGATCCTCGACGACTACGGCCCGCACAACGGCCACATCTTCAACCTGGGCCACGGCATCGTTCCCGGCACGCCGCCGGAGAACGTCGCGGCGCTGGTCGAAGCGGTGCGCGAGCTGAGTCCGCAGTACCACGAGACGGCTGAAGTCGAGGCGCCCTGATTCGATGAAGCGCTGGTTGCCGCCCCAGGCCATCGGGGTTCTGACGTTTCTGGCGATGCTCGTCGTGCTGCTGATCTGGGCGGGCATGCTGATCCTGCCTGCCGCGCTGCTGAAACTGCTGCTGCAGCCGTTTCCGGCGCTGACGCGGCCGCTTGATGCCTGGATCGCCTGGTGCGCGAACCACGGCTGGGTCGGCTGGAACCAGCAGGTGTTCCGGGTGCTGCACGGCCGGCGCGAAAACTGCGTGATCCGTGGCCAGCTGGACCCTGCGCGCAGCTGGATGATCGTCGCCAACCACCAGAGCTGGGCCGACATCCTGATCCTGTTCGACGTGATGTACGGCCGCACGCCGTTTCCGCGTTTCTTCATGAAGCGCGAGCTGATCTGGATTCCGCTGGTCGGCTTCGTCTGCTGGGCGCTCGACATGCCGTTCATGAAGCGCAATTCGGCGGCGGCGATCGCGAAGAATCCCGGGCTGCGCAACGATGATCTCGAAACCACGCGGCGTTTCTGCGACAAGTTCAAGCGGCGCCCGATCGCGGTGGTGAATTTCCTTGAAGGCACCCGCTACACGCCGGCAAAGGCGGCGGCCAAGGGCTCGCCGTACCGGCATCTGCTGCGACCGAAATCCGGCGGCTTCAGCTTCACGCTGAACGCGATGGGCGAGCAGTTCGCCGGACTCGTCGACGTGACGCTCGTCTACCGGCCGACCGGCAACGCCCGCTCCAAGCTGTGGAGCTGGCTGTGCGGCGAGCAGAACGCGGCCTTTGTGCAGGTGGAGGTCAAGCCGCTGCCAGCGGACCTGCTGGGCGGCAACTACCAGGATGACGAGACGTTCCGCGCGCGCTTCCAGCACTGGGTCAACGGCCTTTGGGCCGACAAGGACGCGCTGATCGCCCGGCAGCGCGGTGCAATCGAGTAGACTTCGCCGGCTCATTGGGGAGTAGTCACCCGGCGCACCGTTCGCAGCACCGACGGCCGTTGATCGGGAGATGCGTCAACACAATCGGTCGCAAGGCCGTGGCGCATCCAGATTCGGGAAGCCCTTTCCCGCATCAGGCGAGACCATTGACGCGCAGTCCTTGACACCTTGCGGGGGGTCAGGCGGGGCCGCGCGTCAATCGTCCACGTTCGCCTGGCCCCGAGTCCTTCCCATGTTTGAAGCTTTCGGTGTTTCCACGGCGGTGGTCGCGGTCGGCGAGATCGGCGACAAAACCCAGTTGCTGGCGCTGCTGCTGGCCTGTCGTTTCCGCAACGCCCGCTGGCCGATCCTGGCCGGCATCCTGGTAGCCACCATCGCCAACCACGGGCTGGCGGGCCTGTTCGGGGCCTGGGTACGGGATCAGTTCTCGCCCGACACCCTGCGCTGGATCGTCGGCCTCACCTTCCTCGGGATCGCGGCCTGGGCGCTGGTGCCGGACACGCTCGACGACGAGGAGCCGAAGCCGGTCGGCCGCTACGGTGTCTTCGCGCTGACCGTGGTGACCTTCTTCCTCGCCGAGATCGGCGACAAGACCCAGCTGGCGACCGTGACCCTGGCGGCGCGCTACGACGCACTGATTGCCGTGGTTTGCGGCACCACGCTGGGCATGATGATCGCCGACGCGCCGGCTGTGATCTTCGCGACGCAGCTGACCCGCAAGCTCTCGTTCGCGGCGATCCGCTACATCGCGGCAGCGCTGTTCGCGGCGCTGGGCGTTGCCGCCTTGCTGGGTGTCGGTGGCTGAGCCCAGGGGCGGAGCCGGGACGGGCGGACTTGCGGTGATCGATTTATCTAATGATAATCATTCGCAAGAAAGCCCTCTCTGGACGCTGATCGTCATGCCCGCATTCGACCGTGATTTTGCTGATGCAGACCGCACTGACGCGTCGAGGACTGCCGCCGGGCCTGACACGCGCATGGCCGGCGACGACGAACTTGATACCCGCACGCTGTTCGCCGACAGCCGCCGCCGGGTGATCGTCCATCAGGGCGAGCGCTATTGCCTGCAGCTGACGCGCGCCGGCAAGCTGCTGCTGACCAAGTGATCGCGGTCGCCGGTCCCCGCCCGAGTGTCTCTTCCTGATGACCGAATCCGACTGGTCCCTGCACCCGCAACTGCTGGCCGATACCGCGCTGATCGGCGATCTGTCGCTGTCGCGCGTGCTGCTGTCCAGCGATGCCCGCTATCCCTGGACCCTGCTGGTGCCGCGCCGGGCCGGCATCCGGGAGATTCACGAACTTGCCGACCCCGATCAGCTGCAGCTGCTGCAGGAATCGGTGCGGCTGTCGCGGGCGCTGACCGCGCTGTTCACGCCGACCAAGCTGAATGTCGCGGCGCTCGGCAACGTG
>CAYPJK010000002.1:17019-22176 GCA_964411025.1 uncultured Nevskia sp. | reverse complement strand
CGCGACTGCACCGGCACGCCGAGCACCGGCAGCCGTGTCTTCGACGCCGCCATGCCGGGCAGATGGGCGGCGCCACCGGCACCGGCGATGATCACCTTGAGACCGCGACCCGCGGCCGAGGCGGCGTAGTCGAACAGCAGGTCCGGCGTGCGATGGGCCGACACCACGCGCGTTTCGTAAGGAATGCCTAGCTCGCCGAGTGTCCGCGCTGCGTGTTCCATCGTCTCCCAGTCGGAGCGGGAACCCATGATCACGCCCACCAGCGGCGCAGGCTTCAGTGCGGAGTCGGACACGGCAAGGTCTTCGTGAAAGGCGCGGACATCGCGAAAAAGGCCGCGATTATTTCATCCGCGCCGTGAAACCGCACTGCGCCGGGATATTCAGGGCGCCACGAGGTCGAAATCGGCGTTGACCGTGGCGCTATAGCGGATCTGCCCGGCCGAAAAACCGAGGGCTTCGTTGCCGGATTCCGGCGCGGCATCGGCCGAGGCCATCACCGCGAAACGCGCCTTCTGCATCTGCGGTGCCGGGATGTACTCTGCGTTGGCGTTCAGCGTGTGGACCGCGCCCAGCTTCGCGCCGAGCGCATCGGCCAGCACCTTGGCCTTGGCGCGGGCATCTTCGGCGGCCTTGGCCAGCGCGTCGCGACCCAGCGCCTCGGCCTTCGAGGACTCCAGCTGCGGATCCGACACATTGTTGATGCCGGCCGTGGTCGCCTTCAGCAGCACATCGCCGATCTTGTCGAGATCGCGCACCACCACCTCGATGCCGCGGGTCAGGTGATAGCCGAGGAACTTGCGGCCGCCCTTTGCGCTGTAGTCGTACTCCGGCTGGATGCTCAAGCCGGCCGTGGAGATGTCGGCCTCGGCAATGCCGAGCGCTTTCAGCTGGGCGAGGTAGTCCTTGACGATCCGGCCGACGTCGGACTGCGCGGCGCGCAGATCCAGCTTGGTGGTTTCAACCTGCATCGAGATGCGCGCGCGGTCGGGAGTCACCGCAACTTCGCCGCGACCGCTGACATTGACCGAGCGGCGGTCCGGCAGATGATCGGACGCAAGCGCGGGGGCGGACAGATTGGCGGCCAGCAGTGCTGCGACGGTGGCGACGAGAAGCTTGTTCATGGGCGAGGCAAACCTTGCGCGAGGCGGAGCGGCATCCTGCCGCCATTCCCCGGTGCCGACAACCCGGTCCCTTTGCCCGGCACGGCCCGGAGACCGTTGTCGAATATCCAGCGTTCGCCACAGCCGCTAGACTGACGGATTCATTCGCCAGGCGGATCATCGCGTTCTCATGTCGTACTACAACCACCAGACGGTTTCGCTGACGCGCGACGTGATCGGCGTGCTGATCCCGGCCGGAACCCGCGTTGAATTGCCGACCGGTGCCGATGCCACGATCACCCAGGCGCTGGGCGGCAGCTACACCGTCGAAGTGCAGGGTCACCTGTTCCGGATCGACGGCAAGGATGCGGACGCCCTCGGCTTCCAGCCCACCGATGACGTGGTGCTGGCCGCTGACGCCAGCGAGGAAGAGGTTGCCGCCGCCGTGCGTCGCCAGCTGGAAACCGTCTATGACCCGGAAATCCCGATCAACATCGTCGAACTGGGCCTGATCTACGACAGCCGCCTCGAACCGGCCGAAGACAACGGCTGGAAGCTGCGCGTGGTGATGACCTTGACCGCGCCCGGCTGCGGCATGGGCGACGTGCTGGTCAGCGACGTCAAGACCAAGGCGCTGCAGGTGCCGGGCGTGCGCGACGCGGAGGTCGAACTGACCTTCGACCCGCCGTGGTCGCAGGAAATGATGTCGGACTCGGCCAAGCTGCAGGCGGGCTTCCTGTGACCGACACCCTGACGCGCGGCGTGCGCGTGATCGTGGCGCCGCGCTATGTCGCCGAGCAGTCGGAGCCCCAGCGTTCGCATTACCTGTTCGTGTACCAGGTGACGATCCGCAACGAGGGCGACGAGCCGGTGCAGCTGCTGTCACGCCACTGGATCATCACCAATGGCGAAGGCAAGACCGAGGAAGTGCGCGGTCCTGGCGTGGTCGGCGAGCAGCCGAAGCTCGCGCCCGGCGAGTCCTTCCAGTACACCAGCGGCTGCCCGCTGGGTACGCCGGTCGGCACCATGCATGGCAGCTACCAGATGGTCACCGACAGCGGCGAGCCGTTCGATGCGCTGATCGGCCCGTTCCGGCTGGCCGTGCCGCGGGTGCTGAACTGACGGACGCGGTCCGGCCGTCAACGGCCGGACGACCCGGACAGGATTGGATCAAGCCGGCGCAGCGCATCACCGGCCGACACGGCACCCGTCGATTCCAGCTGCCCGGCGTCGTGAGCACGGCCTGCTGCGGTACCGCAGGCACCTTTGGCCGGCTTGATCC
Source organism: uncultured Nevskia sp. (assembly GCA_964411025.1). GTDB lineage: Bacteria > Pseudomonadota > Gammaproteobacteria > Nevskiales > Nevskiaceae > Nevskia. The sequence goes on along the minus strand of CAYPJK010000002.1, from coordinate 19,794 downwards.
GGCTTCCGGTTTCCCGGATACAGCCCGCCGGCAGCACTGACACGTCGTCCTGCGGTGACGCGGGTGCCGGTGCGGCCGTGGTTGTGGGGTGGTCCCGATCGTCGGCGGCCACCGGCAGGGCAGCCAGCAGCGAGATCGCAGCGACAGTCGACAGGATTCGTGTGCGGTGCATGGCAGCCTCCAATCAGCCTGCGAAGCGCCGGCTGGCGTTCGCGCAATGATCGGAATCTACGCGCGGCGCTGATCGGCAGCCAGCCCGCTGCCCGGTGGTCGGCGCACTAACGTGTAGGCGGCTGCTTGGCGATGGTCTTGTCGAGCCAGACGAGCAGATCGGACCAGATGCGGCCAGATTGCGACGCCGATGGCGACAGATGCGCCTGCGGCAGTTCCAGCGTGATCACCGGCAGCTTCAGCGACAGGCCCGCGTAGTCGCCCAGCGAGCCGGGATAGATGCCGAGCGGCTGCAGGCGCAGATAGCCGAGTTTCTTCGGCGGGTCCTGCGGCCCGTCGAAATCAAGCACGCCGTACGGCGCGTGCACGGTGATGATGGCGTCCGGCTGATACTGCTCGATCTGCTCGACGATCCAGCGGGTCTCCGGCTCCGATGCTGCTTCCGGCCCCGGATAGCGGCGCTTGTCGCTACGCGTCTTGTCCTTCCAGTAGCTCAACGCCTGCGACGACCACTGCGGCGATGGGAAATTGCGGTTCAGATCAACCCCGCGGGCATTGACGCGGGTCGCCGGGCGCGCGAACAGGCCATCCGGATTGGTCAGCGGCAGCACCCGCCAGCTGTAGCGGTCGTAGCGGCCGGACTTCAGCAGCTCGATCCACTGGAACACCACGGCGACCGACGACAGCTCATCCCCATGGATCCCGCCCAGGATCAGTACCCGCTTCGGCGCCACGTTGGCGGCGGCGGCCGGGAAGTCGCGATAGAGCAGCGGCCGCTTGCCGACCGACAGCGGCTTCGCTGGTGCCAATTCGGCGTCCCGGCACGGCTGGGCATCGAAGTTCTGCAGCCGTTCCGACAGCCCCCGGCAGATCGTTTCGGCAGCCACGGCCGATGGCTGCGCAGCCGCGTGACACGGCTGCGAGACATGGGCGAGCAAGATCAGAAGCGCGGCCAGGGACCCTGGCCGCCGCAGATGGTGTATCAGTTGCCGCGTTCCTTGCGGACCTTGTCGATCAGGAAATCGACGATCTTGAAAGTGTTCGGCTGGCTGGCCACCACATAGCGCCCGCCGACGATCACGTTCGGCACGCTGCGGATCACGTAGGTCCGCGCCAGCGATTCAGCCCGGCGCATGCCGGAATCGACGACGAAACTGCCGGCGATGCCGTCGAAGTCGACCGGCTTGATGCCGGCAACGGCGACATACAGCGCGCGGATCGCTTCCAGGCTGTTCATCGGCTGGTGCTGAACGTGGATGGCGTCGAACAGCGGCTTGTGCGTCTTGTCGAGGATGCCGAGCGTCTGCGCGATGTAGAAGGCACGCGAATGCACTTCGCCTTCCGGCCGGCCCAGCGTGTTCGGCACGCGGGTGAAGTCGACATCGGCCGGCTTGCTGGCCCGCCACTGCTCGACCGCCGGATCGAGCGAGAAGCAGTGTGGGCAGCCGTACCAGAAGAATTCCTCGACGGTGATCCGCTTCGGATCGGCCGGCGTCGGCGGCGACGGAACCTCGGTGTAATCCCTGCCCGCCTGGAAACCGCCGCTGCTGGCGGTATCGGCGGCACTGCAAGCGGCGCTGAACAGCGCGGTGACGGCCAGCAGGCCGCCCGCGACGAGGGTCTTGAGGTTACGCATGGGACTCCTGGGTGGGTCTTACTGCAGACCCGAGAGGTAGGACGACAGGGCGTCGATCTCGGCATCGGTCAGATGCTTCGCGACGGCGGCCATCATCTGACCATTGCCTTCCTGACCGCGTTCCCCGGCGCGATACGCGCGCAGCGACGACGCCGCATAGCCGGCGTTCTGGCCGGAAACCTGCGGGTAGGCAGACGCCGGATTGCCCGCGCCCTTCGGGCCATGGCAGGCGGCGCAGGCCGGCAGGCCGCGCGAGGCGTCGCCCGCGCGGTACAGCTTCTGGGCAACCGGCACTGCCGATTCGCTGGCCACGCCCGGCACCGCCGGCTGGGCGGCAAAGTAGGCGGCGAGATCCGCCATGTCCTTCTCCGACAGCGCGGCCGCCTGGCCCGCCATCACGGCGTTGTTGCGCTTGCCCGACTTGAACGCCACCAGCTGCGTGTAGAGGTACTTCGAGCCCTGCGCGGCCAGCTTCGGCCATGCCGGGTTGACGCCGCCGTTGCCACCAGCGCCGTGGCAGGCGCCGCAGACGGCGGCCTTGGCCGCGCCGGCAGCGGCATCGCCTTTGACGAACGGGTCCGAGGCTGCGCCTTCGGCGAACGCTGCGGCAGGCAGGGACAAGGCAAGGGCGAGCAGAACACGCTTCATGAAACACTCCGGCAGGCAAGCGCGCGTAGCGACATCCGCACTACGCGCATAATGAGCGATTGGAGCGCGAATCTTACACGATGACCCCGGACACCACGAAAGCCGCAGCGCCCAATCTCTACGCCCGCGCGCGCTTCGTGCTGTCGGCTGCCCTGATGGCACAACTGCCGGACGATGGGCGTCCGGAAGCGGCGCTGGTGGGGCGTTCCAACGCCGGCAAATCCAGCGCGCTCAACCTGATCTGCCAGCAGACCGGGCTGGCGCGGGTGTCGAAGACGCCGGGCCGCACACAGCTGCTCAATGTCTTCGATCTCGACGGC
>CAYPJK010000002.1:6649-17009 GCA_964411025.1 uncultured Nevskia sp. | reverse complement strand
CCGCGCTCGTTTCTTCTACCTCCCCGGTTACGGATTCGGGCTGGTGCCTAGCGCGTTTCGCACCGCCTGGGGGGGGCTGTTCGGCTGCTATGTCGAGCTGCGCACGACACTCAAGGGCGTCATCGTGGTGATGGACATCCGCCACCCGCTGACCGAACTCGACGTGCAGATGCTCGAATGGTGCCGCGACCGGCTGCTGTCGGCACACATTCTGCTGACCAAGGCCGACAAGCTCAGCTTCGGCGCCGGCAAGAACACGGTGCTGAAAGTGCGTCGCGAACTGCAGGACTTCGATCCCGGCATGACCGTGCAGGCGTTCTCGTCGACGGCCCGAACCGGTGTCGAGGAGGTGCGCGCAAAGCTGGATCAGTGGCTCGGCCTTGCCGCGCCGGCCGAAGGCGCGATCGTCACCTCGGTCTGACAGAAGGCGTTTGTCTGTGTCCGTGTCGCTGGTTACGATGCGGGCAGGCGACTAACCGAACGGGCAAAAAAATGCCCAGCAGGTCGGGGGAACCTGCCAGGCAACGAGTGCCGGCTTGGGGGAACCGGACTTCCCGCCCAGGGAGTGGGGGCGGGGAATGGGAAGGGAGTCACCATTCGCAGTATCAGACTCAGCGGGTGTGGAATTAGTTCGATGCCCGGCATCAAAAATCGCGTCGAAGCCGCTGAAATGCGCGCAAGCGATTGAATAGAAACGAATTGTTTTTAAGAACGAAACACCGAATTCTGGGGTTGGTAAGCAGGGCGAGGTAAAAAAGGCCGATCCGGGGGGATCGGCCTTGCTGTTTCCGGCGTCGCCTCGAAGTCAGGCAGTGGCGCTGCTGGCGTGGCCGGTGGCGGTATGGGCAGCGTCCCAATTCGGCCCGATGCCGTAGTCGGCGACCAGTGGCACCGCCAGCGAGGCCGCCCCGCACATCCGTTGCGCGATCTGCGGCGCCAAACCTTCCAGCTGACCGGCCGGACCTTCGAACACCAGTTCGTCGTGCACCTGCAGGATCATCCGAAGATCCGGCGCGTTCGCCGGCAGCCAGGCCGCGACATCGATCATCGCCCGCTTGATCAGATCAGCCGCCGTGCCCTGCAATGGCGCATTGATCGCGGTGCGCTCCGCGTATTGCCGCTGTGCCGCGTTGCGGCTGTGGATGTCCGGCAGATGCAGACGGCGGCCGAACAGGGTTTCGACATAGCCCCGCGCGTGCGCCTGCGCCCGCGTGCCGTCCATGAACTGCTTGACGCCGGGATAGCGGGCGAAGAAGCGGTCGATGTAGTCCTGCGCATCGCTGCGGGCAATGCCCAGCTGCTTGGCCAGCCCGAACGCGGAGATGCCGTAGATCAGCCCGAAGTTGATCGCCTTTGCCGAGCGACGCGATTCGGCGCTGACCGATTCCAGTGGCTGGCCGAACACCTCGGCGGCGGTGGCCTGATGAATGTCGATGCCGCGCCGGAAGGCCTCCTGCAGCCGTTCGTCGCCTGAGAAATGGGCCATCAGCCGCAGCTCGATCTGGGAGTAGTCGATCGACAGCAGCGCGTTGCCGGGCTCCGCGATGAACGCCTGGCGGATACGCCGGCCATCCGCGGTGCGCACCGGGATGTTCTGCAGGTTCGGATCGTTCGACGACAGCCGCCCGGTCTGCGCCACCGCCTGATGGTAGGACGTGTGAATGCGCCCGGTCTGCGGGTTGATCTGCTTCGGCAGATTGTCGGTATAGGTCGATTTCAGCTTCGACATGCCGCGCCATTCAAGGATCAGCCGTGGCAGCGGATGCTCATCGGCCAGCTCCTCCAGGACATTCTCGGCGGTCGATGGATCGCCCTTCGGCGTCTTGCTGACCACGCGCAGCTTCAGCTGATCGAACAGGATCACCTGCAGCTGCTTGGGCGAACCGAGGTTGAACTCGCCGCCGGCGGCGGCGAAGCACTCGCTGCGGATCTCGTCCATTCGGGCGGCCAGTTCGGTGCTGATCCGCGCCAGCAGCGCGGCGTCCACCTTCACGCCGGCCCGCTCCATGCCGGCCAGCACCGGCACCAGCGGCATCTCGATCTGCTCGAACACCGACTGCAGCGCCGGATCGGCGGCCAGCTTCGGGTACAGCACCTGATGCAGCCGCAAGGTGATGTCGGCATCCTCGGCCGAATACTGCGTCGCCTCGTCGATCGCCACCTGGTTGAAGGTCAGCTGGCCCTTGCCCTTGCCGGCAACGTCAGTGAACGAAATCGTCTTGTGGCCAAGGTAACGCTCGGCCAGCGTATCCATGTCGTGACGATTGCCGGCGGCGTCCAGCACGTAGCTTTCCAGCATCGTGTCGTAGGCCACGCCCTGCACCTCGACGCCATGACGGGCCAGCACGTTGAGGTCGTACTTGATGTGCTGGCCGACCTTCCGCCGCTTCGGGTCCTCCAGCAGTGGCTTCAGCCGAGCCAGCACCGATGCGCGGTCCAGCTGCTTCGGCGCGCCAAGGTAGTCGTGAGTCAGTGGCACATACCAGCCGTGCCCGGGCTCGGTGGCAAAGGCCAGACCGACCAGCCCGGACTGCATCGCGTCCAGCGCATCGGTTTCGGTGTCGACACAGATCAGCTCGGCCGCTTCGAGCGTGGCGAGCATGTCCGCCAAGCCCGCTTCATCGAGCACCGCGACCGCGGCGGTCGGCACCGAGGGCGGCGGCGCGTCGGGCGTTGGTTCCGGCGCTGCCGCCAGCGCATCTCCGGAACCGGCAGCCGCTGCGGTTGGCATCGTCGCTTCCGCTGGTGTCGGCACCGCCGCCGCGTCGATCGGCCCCAGTTCCTCGAGCACGCGGTGGAAGCCGGCGGTCTTGTAGATCGCGGCCAGCTTCGGCTTGTCGGCCGCACCTGGCACCAGCTGTTCCAGGCTCATCGGCAGCGCGACATCGCAGCGGATCGTCGCCAGATCGTGCGACATCGGAATCTGCGGCAGCGCCTCGCGCAGCTTTTCGCCGACCTTGCCCTTGATCTCGGCGGCATTCGCGATGATCGCGTCCAGCGAGCCGTACTCGTTCAGCCACTTGGCAGCGGTCTTCGGGCCCACGCTCGGCACGCCGGGAATGTTGTCGCTGGTGTCGCCGATCAGCGCCAGGTAATCGACGATCCGCGCCGGTGGCACGCCGAACTTCTCGATGACGCCGGCCGGGTCCATGACCCGGTTCTTCATCGTGTCGACCAGCTTCACCCGGTCGTTGACCAGCTGCGCCATGTCCTTGTCGCTGGTGACGATCAGCACCTCGTGGCCGGCGGCTTCGCCGATCTTCGCCAGGGTGCCGATCACGTCGTCGGCTTCGACCCCGGGCACCGACAAGGTCGGCAGGCCCATCGCCTTGACCATCTCGACGATGATCGGCCACTGGTGCAGCAGGTCCGGCGGCGTGGCATCGCGATTCGCCTTGTAGTCGGCGTAGATGTCTTCGCGGAAGGTCCGGCCGGGGGCATCAAACACCACCGCGATGTGCTCCGGCGCGTAGTCCTTCTGCAGGCGCTTCAGCATGTTGACCATGCCGAAGATCGCCCCGGTCGGCTCGCCCTGCATGTTCGAAAGCGGCGGCAGCGCGTGATACGCGCGGAACAGCCAGCCCGAGGCGTCGATCAGGACCAGCGGGTGTTGCTTCAGGGTGACTTCGGACATGGCTGCGTGCCTTGCGGGTGAGGCGGGGAGCCTAGCGCAGCGTTGACCTAACTTCTTTCGCCTCAGCCTCAAGCATCAGGTTCCAAGTACTCAGCCGCGCAAGAATGACCTTGCCGGGACGCGCTGGCTCATCGCCGGTTGATCGCATGTCGTCCAACAAATGGTCGATGTTGAGGTGCAAGGAGTTGACTACTCGATGTATCCGGCGCGTGACGAAGCTAGGTACGAGCTCGCAGTCCTTCGCGAACTGATGCCAGTCCCGCATCGACATGTACCGAACCGCCTTCGCCCCGCCGATCCGCATCGCGAACTTTTCGCTCAGATTCGGATAAGCCGCCGTCGAGATCAGGTCGTAGAACGGCGCCAGCCGCGTCTGGCCGCCGTGATAGATCAGCGACAGGTTCTTGGCATGGGCGTCGTGGTTGCCGATCAGGAAGTTGAAGATCACCCAATCGAGCAGGCGCAGCAGGTCGCCGGTCGGGTCGGAACTGACCCGGCGGACGAGGTCGAAGCAGGCTTTCAGCGACGGCCCACCCTCGGCCTCGTACTTGTTCGACGACGGCACGCCCAGCGCCTGGCAGAAATCTTCCTGATGCAGGCGCTTCACCCGGCCGGTTGCGACATCGCGAATGCGGTCGTAGCGCTCGACCACGTACAGCGGCGGATCGGTCTCGATCCAGCAATCCGGCACGCCGAGGCCGCAGCGCTTCGCCAGCGTCATGCAGAAGGCTTCGTTTTCGATCGAACCGGGCAGGTCGCGGATCGCCGGCTTCAGGATGTGGGTCGAGATCGCGCCCGGTGCCGGCTTCACCCAGTGATCGCCGGCCTTGCACAGCGCGAATTTGGTCTGCGCGCCAGCGAGCGACAGGCGAATTCCGTGCTCAGCCGTCAGCAGCGGGCGGCTCGGTGCATCACTGACCATGCGGCGCAGTTCATCTGCGGACAACAGGTTGCCGGCGGCGTCAGCCTCGAGGACCGGCGCGTCTGGCCGCGACAGAATCAGCGCGCCGGCGCAGTCGCCGCCGATGGCGTCGAGCAGCGCGTAGTCGTTGCGCTCGGAGATCCGCAGCGCGCGGGCGACGGCACTGCGGACATCTCCTTCCGGCAGCAGATTGCCGAAAAAGGCTTCGACTTCCGGACCTTCATGTGGCTCGGCCTGCACCGGCAGGCTTTGCGAGAGCACCGGAATTGACTTCCGGGCCAGCCAGGCCGGGTCGTAGCCAAAGACCAGGCGCTGCCGCTGCTGCCAGAGCCGGCCAGCCAGTACGCCGTTCAGGTGAACGAGCCGGTGCTCGTCCGGAATGGCGGCGGGATCAGACATCGTCAGGGTCGTCTCGCAGCATCGGCTGCGGCGGCCACATCAGGCTGCGGTCGTGGAGCAGCAGACCGCAGCCGAGCGAGGCCAGCACCTTCAGCACCAGATTCAGGTCGACGTTCGGTTTGCCGCGTTCGAGTTCCGACAAGAAGCGCAGACCGACGCCGCTGACCCCGGCCAACTCGCGCTGCGTGTAGCCGCGCGACTGGCGACGGTCACGGACGTACTCGCCCAGATGCTCGAACTGAACCGGCGCGTGATCGGCGTAGAACTTCATGACAACCCACCCAGTATTCCCGATCGGGCAATTCTAGGGGGTTTAACGAAAAAACTTCAACGACGATTCCCAATCAGGAACATGTATTGAAGAAATGTCCGCCGGTTGGCTGGTCATTCCCGATCGGGATTACGGCAGCAGCGCTTCGTTGCGAACCAGATCGTCGAAGCTTTCCCGAGCGCGGACGACATGCACGGCGGCGCCGTCGACCAGCACTTCGGCGGCGCGCCCGCGGCTGTTGTAGTTGCTGCTCATCGTGAAGCCGTAGGCGCCGGCGGTGCGGAAGGCCAGCAGGTCGCCTTCGGCGAGTGCCAGTTCGCGGTCGCGGGCCAGCCAGTCGCCGGTTTCGCAGACCGGGCCAACCAGATCCCAGGTCTTCGCTTCGACATCGGCGCGCGGCTCGGCCGGCAGCACGGCGTGCCAGGCGTCGTAGAAGCTGGGCCGGATCAGGTCGTTCATCGCGGCGTCGATGATCGCGAAGTTCTTGTGGGCACCCGGCTTCAGCAGCTCGACCCGGGTCAGCAGCACGCCGGCATTGCCGGCGATGGCCCGGCCCGGCTCGGTCATCACCACCAGCTTGCGGCCGGCCAGCTTCGGCTTCAGCGCATCGGCCCATTCACTGGGCGATGGCGGCACTTCGTCGTCATAGCGCACGCCGAGGCCGCCGCCGACGTCGAGATGCCGCAGCTCGATGCCGCTCGCCGCCAGCCGGTCGATCAGCGCCAGCACCCGGTCCAGCGCATCGAGGAACGGGGAGAGTTCCAGCAGCTGCGAACCAATGTGGCAGGCAACACCGTCGATCTCGATGCCCGGCAGCGTTGCGGCAAGCGCGTACAGCCGCTCGGCTTCGGCGATGTCGACGCCAAACTTGTTTTCCTTCAGGCCTGTGGAGATGTACGGATGGGTCTTGGCATCGACATCCGGGTTGACCCGGAACGCGATGCGCGCGGTCTTGCCCATGCGCGTGGCGATCGCCGACAGCCGGTGCAGCTCCGCTTCCGATTCGACGTTGAAGCAGTAGATGCCGACATTCAGCGCCAGCTCGATCTCCGCCGCCGTCTTGCCGACCCCGGAAAACACCACCTTGGCCGGATCACCGCCGGCCTTGAGCACGCGCTGCAGTTCGCCGCCGGAGACAATGTCGAAACCGGCGCCGAGGCGCGCCAGCACCTGCAGCACGGCAAGGTTGGAATTGGCCTTGACCGCGTAGCAGACCTGATGGGCCAGGCCATCCAGCGCGCGGTCGAAGGCGCGGTAGTGGCGCTCCAGCGTGGCGCGGGAATAGACGTAGGTCGGCGTGCCGTGTTCGGCGGCAATCGCCGACAGCGTCACACCTTCGGCGCACAGCACGCCGTCGCGATATTCGAAATGGTCCATGAGGTGCTTCGGAACAGGTTACGGCGTGGCAGGTGCTTCGGCGGGCGACTCGGCAGCGGGCGTCGGCGCCGGTGCCGGGTCCGCCTTCTTCTTGGCGTTCGGGTTGCTGCCGATCAGGTAGCCCTCGCGGCTCGGCGCATCGGCCGGCAGGTGCAGCGGGCCGGTCTGGCCACAGCCGCCGGAAAGGCCGGCGGCGGCAAGCAGAAGGGCGGCAGGCAGCGCGCGAGCGGACATCGGGGCACCTCGGGGGCGGTTCGAGATACGGCAGGGCGCGAAGTTTAGCAGCCGTTGCCGCAGGCCCCGGCCGCCGACACAATCGCCCGCGCCCACCCACTGTCCACCGGAAGCCCCCGCTTGAAGACCCGCGAAACCGCTGATGCCGTCATCGTCGAACCCGCCCAGCCGGCCGACGCCGTGGTGATCTGGCTGCACGGTCTCGGTGCCGATGGCCACGATTTCGTGCCGATCGTCCCGGAACTGCGCCTGCCGGCCGCGCGCAACGTGCGATTCATCTTCCCGCACGCCCCGGTGCGCCCGGTGACCCTGAACGGCGGCATGCGGATGCGCGCCTGGTACGACATCAAGAGCCTGACCCGTAGCGACCTTCAGGACGACGCCGGCATCCGCGAATCGGCCGCCACGGTGATGAAGCTGGTGGCCGAACAGCGCAAGGCCGGCATCGCCGCGAAACGCACCGTGATCGCTGGCTTCTCGCAGGGCGGCGCGATCACCCTGCATGCGGTCTGCCGGCTCGCCGAACCGCTGGCCGGGGCGATGGCGCTGTCCACCTACCTGCCGCTGCACGACAGCCTGCCGAAGGAACTGACCGACGCCGGCCGCGCCACCCCGGTGCTGATGTGCCACGGCCGGGTCGACCCGGTGCTGCCGCTGAAGATGGGCACCGACAGCCGCGACGGCCTGAAAAGCTGGGGCATGAACGTCGAATGGCACGACTACCCGATGGCCCACGCGGTCTGCGCCGAGGAAATCGACGACATCTCCGCGTGGCTGGGGCGGGTGCTGGCCTGAGGCGGCCGCATTCCCGGCAGGCGTGCACGCCAAGGTGCACCGATGACGGGAAACAAGCCTCGCCTGCGACGTTGCCCCGTGCGGCTTCGGCACGGCGCAATCACGGCTCATCGCTCAGCCAAGGCGACGATCAGTGGCAGATGCGCTTGAGCAGCCGATGGGTCATCGATAACCCTTCGAGGCTCATGCAAGCTCGGGGACGTCGCGATGGCAGGCCTGTCTTTGCTCTTCGGCATCAACGGCGCGATCTTTCTGATCGTCGGCTTGCGCGCCCTGCTCAAACCCATCGAAACCGTCGCAGAACCGTTCGCGCTGACCGTGAACGAGGTCGACGGCATGAGCGATCTCAGATCGGGTACCGGTGGTGTCAGCATCACCAGCGGCCTCCTGCTGGTCGCGGCGATTTGGGCTCCGCAGCTGCAACTGCCGGCCGTCATTCTGTTCGTGACCATGCATGCTGGGCGGCCTCCTCGCCGGCCGCGTCTACAGCGCCGTGGTCGATGGCTCGCCGGGCCTCGTGCCGCTGATGTCCGGATTCTGCGAGTTTCTGGAGCTGGTGTTCGGCGTGGGCTGGCTCGCCGTGCTCTGGACGCAAGGCGCTTGAGCTACGTCAGCGTCGGTCAGGAGTCGGTACCACGGTGCATGCGGCCCAGCGCAACTGCAGCGGTTGTGGCTCAGGGCAGTTGAGCTGGATTGGGGCGGATCATCTCCGAGCGGCCTAACGCTCTGGTTCAGGGGCGGCCTCGCCGAAGGCGAGGACGTCCCCTGTAACCCCCTGTTAGCTGTGGCCTCGCAACTATCATGAGACTTTGAAGTATTACTAAGGGCTTCCACACCATGCGTTGATTCCAACTTTTCCAACGACATGCAGCATCAACGCCACCGCAGGGGCTAGCAGTGATGCCGAGAATCCCAAAGACGCGCCTATTGCGCCGCTGATCACCGAAACCAATAGGGCAGTTGCCCCTTTTGCCTGCTGGAGTAGCTCCTTGCGTTCCTTGCTGTACCTCTTGTCTCCGCAGATAAAAAGACGAAGTTCAGCCATGAAGCGATCCCAAAACGGCTTTATATCGCCCTGGCCCCCAAATTTTTGAGTGTCCTTTGGGCCATTGGCTCCAAGCCATAGCTTCGCCGCCTCTTCTTCCCCGTGCTTTTCAATTAGGGTCGACAAGCTGGAGCGCTGATACTGCTTCAATGGAGCTAACCAATCAGCTAGATCTGCTTGAGGGAGGTCCATCACAGCATCTCCTTAAGATACTCAGCGGAAATGATGTGCGTAGTCTGATTCAACTCTGCAGGATTGATATTGCCCAGCATGATCCCGAACTGTGGTGCATATGTGCCGATCAGAACTCCAACTACTAGTCCTTTCGCGGGATGGAATACGAGGGAGCCGGACTGCCCAGGCCTTGATTGCGTATTAACCACTGCATGTTTGCTTTTTATCCCGTTTGAATCCAAAAGGACCTTCGCGCCTACCTCGGTCCGCTGGAAAGTAAGAACTCGTCGCCCTTCGACGCAGTGCGGGAACCCAAAAATGCCAACCTGCTCTCCTACCGCCACATCATCTAATCCCCCGATAGGAGGCATTGCTCCGTCGAATGTGACATCCGCCTTAAGTATCGCGAGATCTTTGATCGGGTCGATCTCAGCGATTTCAGCAGAGACAGGGCGGCAGCTATTGTCTGAGACGTCTTGATAGTCGCTGATCTGCCGAATGTGGGGGGCCAAGATGACAAGTCCTGTAGAGTTGTCTCCTACCACATGCCTTGATGTGGCGAAATGTCCATTCTGAGAAACTAAGAATGCGGTGCCGAGCATCTCCACGTGGTTTGGAGTGATGCGCCCGACCGTAACCACAAATTGTGTAAAGAGATCCATAAGAATCCTGTTTTTTACAGCTAACTACAATTATGCTGCAGAAATGCACGATAACCGGTCGAGTTATCGTTCAAAAACGCACGATAATCCGGCGAAAACTGCTGAATAATCTGGCATCGAAAAGCCAACGGCCTGGTTCTCATGAAAAATTTTCCTCGGCGTCGACTGCAGGATAACGCGGCGGAAACGGCGGGGACAATCGATATGCCCGACTCGTTGTGCACAGCGCTCTGAGTGCCAGTAGCTGCGACAAACCGCGTATCAAGCTTGGGGGAGTCAAGGAATCTCTGGTGTAGACCCGGTCTCTCTCCAGCACCCGAATATCTCCATTGAAGCTGCTGCGCCAAACGTGCTTCACGGCAGCATCGGTTGCACCTGCCCGCCGCGATCAGCCCCAGCGTTACGGCGTTGCCGGCTCGCGTTGCGGCTCCACCACCGGGTCCGGTGCCGGTATCGCCTCCGGGCTGCGGGTTGGATCCGGCGCCGGACCGGCCGAGGGCACCTCGTCTCGACTTGGTCGCGACGGCGTATCGGGGTTCTTCTTGCCGCGCTCGGTGGTGTAGATGACGTCGCCGCCGCTGGCGGTGCCGGATTCGGTTGACAGCTTGAAGCCGCGGCCGAGGGTGTAGAGCATCCGGAACGTGTAGCCCTCCTGGAACAGGCTGATGCCGTAGCTGACGAACAGCTTGGGCGTCAGGTACTTGCCGAGCGTCAGCTGCGCGGCCTGGGCGCCGGCGTCGACCGCTCCGGCACCACCCTGGGCGCCGCTGATGCTCTGGGCGTTGGCGGCGACCTCGGAGTTGTTGGCGGCCGCTATCAGGTGGTCCAGAACGCAGACGCCTTCAAG
>CAYPJK010000002.1:1815-6639 GCA_964411025.1 uncultured Nevskia sp. | reverse complement strand
GTTGTTGGCGGCAGCGTTGCCGACTGACAGCTCGTCGAGCCCGACCTTCTTGCCGATCAGCCCGGCGAGGTAATCGCCGCCGCCAAGACCCAGGCTGAGGGCGGCGCTGGACACCATGCTGCGGTCCTGCGTCGAGCTGTTCTCCAGCGAGCGGCCGAGCACCAGCCAGGACAGCTGCTGCTCGCGCGGCAGGCTCGGGCTCGACTGCAGGCTCAGTTCCGGCTTGGCCAGCGTGCCGCGCACCCGCACGCCAACCTTGATGTCCTCGCGCGGCTGCCGCGTCGCGTACAGGTCGACGGCCGGCGTGGTCACCGGGCCGCCGCTGAAAATCAGCCGGCCGGTCTCGATGCTCAGGTCCTGTCCATACGCCTGGTAGCGGCCATCGACCAGCCGCAGCTCGCCGCGGCCCATCGCGTCGAAGCCCGGCCGCTGGCTGACATTGACGCCGCCTTCGATGCGCGTCTTCAGCCCGAAGCCTTCGATCATCACCCGGTCGCCGAGCGTCAGCTTCAGGTCGACGGTGACCTTCAGCGGCGGCTCCTTCTCCGGCACCGTGACGCCGACCAGCACCTGATCGCTGCTGGCATCGACACCGCCGCCGCCGAGACCTTTCGGCGTGATGTCGGCGCGCGGCACGCCCAGCTCGCCGCTCAGGCGCGCGCCTTCGGCATTGCGCAGCAGCTGCAGGTCGGCGTCGATCCAGGCACGCGCCTGCGGCGTGTTCATCGCCTGGAAGCCGCTGCCCTTGACCTTGACGTCGGCCGTCAGCGGCAAGCTGTACGGATTCACCTCGCCGCTGATCGCCAGCTGGCCGCCGCCGGACTTGACGTGGCCTTCCAGTGCCAGCGGATCGCTGCCGCGCGTCTTCAGCAGCAGGTTCAGGTCGGTCAGGTCGATGCCGGCCACCACCAGCCGCGCCTGTCCGTCGCTGAGCCGAATGTCGCCGGTATAGCGCGGGTCGCCCACGGTGCCGGACAGCGCGATGTCGCCGGCCAGCCGGCCGTCCAGCTTGTCGAGCTGCGGCAGCAGCGGTTCGATGAAGTTGAGGCTCGGAATATCGAGCCGGATGGTGCCGCCGAGCGCGCGTTCCATGAAGTTGATGCCTGGTGCTGCGGTGACATCCGCCACCAGCGCCGCACCGGACAGCTTCAGGTCGGCCTTGGCGGCCAGCCGGCCGTCGACCTGATCGGCCACCACGGAACCGGTCTCGATCCGGTAGATCGGCGCATCCGGCAGCTCGAGGGTGGCGTCGCGCAGATTCAGCGCCGCCTTGGCCTGCTGCAGGTCGCCGCCGGAAAAATTGATGAAGCCGTCGCCATCGATGCTGCCGGCGATCTTCAGGTCCGGGCCCAGGAACGGCTGCAGCGCCGCCAGCAGCAGGCGATCGATGTTCCAGCCGATGCGGGCGCCGTCGGCCAGCACGTTCTGTTCGAGATTGAAGCAGGCACGGCCGTCGCGGCCGTTCAGGCAGGCCAGTTCCAGGGCCCGGCGTTTCTGGCCCAGCAGGATGCCGGCCGGCTTGTCGAGCGCCCAGGCCGACATCCGTTCCGGGCTCAGCTCCAGCTGGTTCAGCTCGCCGCCCCACTCGCCGCGGGTGCGGTCGAAGCCGCCGATGAGGCCGAGCTTGCCGCTGCCGCGTTCGGTCACCGCGTCGATCAGTACCCGGTGGTAGACCTCCAGCCCGGTCAGGGACAGCGACACCTTGTCGATCTGCAGGCCCAGCTTGGCATTGCGCAGCTCGACGCTGAGCCGCGAGCTGTCGACCTTCGGATCGATGTCGCCCTGCCAGTCGAGACGCGCCAGCGTCTGCTCGCCGTAGGCGATATCGCGCAGGTTGCCGTCGGTCACCAGATGCGGCTGTTCGACGGTGCCGTCGAGCGCGAAGCTCATCGTCGCCCGGCCGGCCAGCTCCGGCAGCAGCGCGGCAAGGTTCGGGCTATCCAGGCGGCCGGTCATCGCGAACGGCGGTGTCACCTGGCCCTTCAGATCCAGTGTGGTGCCGCCGGAATCCAGCCGTGCCCGGTCGAGCGTCACCGTGGTGCCGTCGTCGTCGATCTGCGCGACGCCGGCGGCATCGAGCCGCAGGCGGTAGTTGCGCAACCGGGATTTGTCGATCAGCGCCTCTAAGCGGATCGGTCGGCCGTCGAGGCTGTCGTCGTTGCGCGCCTTGAGGCGGCCGTTCAGATCGCCCGGCCAGTCCGCTGCCACGATCGCCGGGTCGAGCCGGGCGATCGTGGCGTCGACATCGACGTTCAGCACCGGCTGCCAACCGACCGTTCCCTGGGCGTCGATCTGGCCCTGCCCAGCCTTCAGGCTCAGCGCTTCCAGACGGGCCGAGCGGGTATCGGTAACCCCGTTGGCACGCAGTTCGAACGGCTGGCTGCGCAGCGAGGATTGTTCGAAGCGCGCGTCGAAAGCGATCGTCGGCTCCTCGCCGACCATCGTCGTCGAACTGCTGAGCCGGCCGTTCAGGTCGCCGGCGATATCGGCCACGAACCACGCCGGATCGACATGGCGGAACTCCGCCTCGATCGTCGCCAGCAGCTTCGGCGACCAGGCGACGGTGCCGCTGGCCTTGACCGAACCGGGCTGCCGCTGCGTCTTGCGCGGCGTTGCGGCACTGGCCAGCGCCACCGGCAGCGCGTCGAGCGACAGCGCATCGAGATGGACCTGCTCCAGGCTGCCGCTGCCGGCCATCGACAGCGTGGCGGCGAACTCCTGCAGCGTGGCGGTGCTGTCGAGCGCGAAGCGATAGGCGTCGAAGCTGCCGGTGAACGTGGCCTGGCCGACCAGATCATCGGCCAGCGGCGGCGCGCCGTCCGCAAGGTTCAGCGGCCAGTGCAGCTGCTGCCAGGCGAGCTTCAGGTCGCTGGCAACCTGGTCCAGCCCGAGCCGGCCGCTGGCCTGCAACTGTCCGGGGCCGCTGAGCTTGAGCGACTCGAAATCGATCTGCGCGCCACGCATCGACAGCTGCGTCTCGGCGTGCAGGGCCCCGGTCAGCGGCAGGCCGGTGGTGTCGAGCGCGCTGACGGTGATGGCATCGCCGATCCAGCGGCCGACCAGGCTGCTGCGCGCCAGCGCCACGATCGGCGTTGCCGGGTCGTCGTGGCTGTGCAGGGTGAAATCGGTCAGCGCCAGCGCGTCGATGACGATGTCGAGCGGCAGCCGCGACGGCAGGTCGGTCGGGGTTTCCGGCTCGGGGACCGGCGGTGGTGGCGCCAGCCGCACGTCCAGGCCATCGACGGTCAGTGATTCGACATGCAGGCGCCGGCCGAGCAGGGCCAGCGGCCGATGGCGCAGCGAAACCCGGCCGATGCTGACCTGCAGGCCGTCGCGGCTGGTGTAGCGGACCTCGCGCAGCTCCACCGTATCGAGCAGACGGCCGCGGACCCGGCCGACGTGGATCGCGTCATCGGTGAGCGCGGCCAGCTGGTCCAGTCCGAAGCGCAGGCCGCGTTCGCTGCCGAGCACGGCGCCGACGGCGGCCAGCACCAGCAGGACCGGGATCAGCAGGGCCACGGCGAGCCCGTAACCCCAGCGGCGGCGCGGCCGCGCTGGCGGGGACGGTGGTGGCGGTGCGCTTGGGGCGGCGCTGCTCACAGCCCCACCTGCACGCCGAGATGCAGCCGCACCGGCGACTGGTCGGCATCGAAGGGATGCGCGAGGTCGAGCGCGAACGCGCCGAACGGGGCCCGGTAGCGGACGCCGAGCCCGGCGCCCAGGCTCAGCGCGACCAGCGGCGTGTCATCCGCTCCGCCGGCGTCTGCGAACGCGGCGATGCCGTATTCGCGCAGGAAGAACCAGTCCAGCTCGGCGCTGGCGGTGGTCAGGTAACGCCCGCCGATCACGCGGCCGTTGGCATCACGCGGGCCGAGCGACTGGAACGAGTAGCCGCGCACGCTGCCATCGCCGCCGGCAAAGAAGCGCTGCGAGGGCGGCAGGTTGTCGAAGCTGCCGACCCAGGTGGCGCCCTGGTCGGCCCGCACCCGCAACTGCAGCCCGCGCTGCAGTTCCAGCAAGCCGCGCAGCTTGACGGTGCCCTGCACGAAGTTGGTGTCGGAGAGCAAGGCGGTGCTGCCGCCGTGGGCGTCGACGAAGGCGTACCAGCCGGCGCGCGGGAAGATCGGGTCGTCACCCTCGGTTCGGTCGATCGAGATGCCGGGCACCAGCAGCTTCGATTGCCGCCGCGGGCTGTCCTTGATGGTGTACTCGTCGAACGTGTATTCCAGATAGATGCGTCGCTGCCAGCGCTTGCCGCGCCGGTTGTAGCTGGTGCCGATCCGGTACAGCGTTTCCTTGACGTCGCTGAAGTCCTGGGTCAGCGCCTGGCTGGTGATGCTGACCGAATCGCTGGGCACGATGCCGACCGGGATGCGGTATTCGGCCACCACGGTCGAGATGCGCTGCGAGACCCGCAGATCGGTGCGCAGCTTGTGGCCCAGCGTGTTGAGACGACGGAAGTCGGCGCCGACCGAGGCACGCGGCCCGGTGTCGGTGCCGAAGCCGAGTCCGAAGCGGTAGCTGCGCGGCGCGCGTTCGGTGGTCGAGATCACCATCGGGATGCGTGGCGAGGCATCGGTGGCTTCGTCCTTCCGGCTTTCGATATCGACGGTCTGGAAGTAATCGAGATCGCTGAACGCGAACTGGGTGCTGAGCACCTTGGCCGGGTCATACGGCTCGCCCGCTTCGAAGGTCAGGTAACGGCGCAGGAAGGCGTCACGCAGCAGCTTGTCGCCGTCCTGCACGATGGTGACATCGCCGAAGTAGTAGCGGCGGCCGGTGTCGAGCGTCAGCAGCACCTCGGCGGCGTTGTTCGGCACGTCG
>CAYPJK010000002.1:0-1805 GCA_964411025.1 uncultured Nevskia sp. | reverse complement strand
CGATGCGCAGCTCGCGGCGGGTCAGCTTGGCGTCAAGCAGACCGAGGCTGTAGGCGGTCTGCACGATGCGCGTCTTCAGCGCCTCGTAGTCCTCGTGCTTGATGCGCTCGCCGAGCTTCAGCGGCCAGGTGCGGCTGCGGTAACGGACCAGCGCCGGTTCCTCGGCGCCTTCGCCGGTGAGTTCGAGGTCGATAGTGCTGATCGCGGTCAGCGGGCCGGCGTCGACGCGGTACTCGGCGACCCAGTCCGGCGCACTGCCGCTGAGCTTCGGGGTGACCGTGGCGTTGTACCAGCCGTAGGGTCGCAGGGCTTCCTGGATTTCGCGCTCGCCCTGACGGAACAGTCGTTCGACGTCGGCCTGGTCGTAATGGCCCTTGTCGGCGTCGGTCCGTTTGGCGAACTCGAGGATCGACAACTAGGCGTAGGCATTGTCGCGCTCGTCCGGCCCCAGGCCCTTGACCCGGACGTCGATGCCGGCGCGGGCCGGCAGCGATATCAGCAGGGCAATGGAAACCAGCAGGAGGAAGCGCGGCATCGGTGGATCGACAAGGGCCTGCTAGTGGCGGGCAACCTGGATGCCGGAACGGCGTTCGGCCCGCTGCGCGGGATCGAACGCAAGATACGGCCGCACCGTGTAGCCGGCGGCTTCGAGCCCGGCAATCAGGCCGTCCGGCCCGAGCCAGTGCGCTGCGCCAACAATGAACAGCTGCCGCTGCGGCTCGGCCAGTCGCCGCTTCAGCTCGGGCAGCCAGGCCCGGTTGCGGCGGGCCAGCAGGTGTTCGTGGATGGCGGGGAAATCGCGCTTCAGCTCGGCAATCACGGCGGTCATCCGCTCGGTGTCGTTGTCGCGCCAGGCGCGGTACATCTCGACCGGCTCATCGGTCTTCGGGTTCCGTTCCGACAATGCGGCGTCGAGGAATTGCCGCGACAGCGGCGGCGTCATCGCCGAGAATAGGTTCAGATGGGTGCGCGGCTCCTCGAACCAGGCGATATGCCGCCGGGCGTCGCGAGCGGATTCGTACAGCTGCCGGTCCAGCCCGAACTCGCCGCGAAACCCGGCGCGCTGGTAGGCGAACAGCTCCAGCGACAGTGCGCAGAACCATGGCCGGTATTCCTCGCACAGCGCAGCCGGCATCTTCAGTGCCTGCATGCGGGCGCGCACACGGGCCAGCGTTGCCGCATCGATCTCGCCTTTCAGTCCGTCCGGTGCGCGGGCGGCATCGAGCATCGTGGCGGTGCCGTCGCGGCTGGACAGCGCGGCGATGTCGCTTTCGAACACCAGCGTGTCGGCGGCTTCGAAGACTTGGCGGATGCCGACCGGCAACTGCCCCGCTGTCTTTGGCAGCAGGTGTACCGATCCGAGCAGATAGTGCGTCGTGCTGGCGCCGCGCACTTGCCAGAGAAACGGCGAGGCCGAGGCGGGCGCATCAGCGATCGCCGGGCGGGCGCTTGACAGCAGCAGCAGCGCCGCCGACAGCGCATGGCGAACCATCACGCGATCAAGCCGCATCGTGACCCGGTTCGTGGTCGTCGCGCTCCGGCTTCAGCCAATGTCGAACCGGGGCGTCGCCGTCAAGCCCGACAAAATCAAACAGGTTCCGATCCGCCATCTGTGACGGCGCAATGTTCTGCATCGCCGAGAACACGTGTTCGATGCGCCCCGGATAGCGCGCATCCCACTCTTCCATCATCTTGCGGACCTGCTTGCGCTGCAGCTGCTCCTGTGAGCCACAGAGATTGCAGGGAATGATCGGAAACGCCTGCTGGCGGGCGTACTCGATGATGTCGGTCTCGCGGACATAGGC
>CAYPJK010000001.1:0-24822 GCA_964411025.1 uncultured Nevskia sp. | reverse complement strand
GTCAAGCTCGGCTTCATGAGCTTCTTCGTCCGTGCCGCCGTCGAAGCGCTGAAGAAGTACCCGGCGGTGAACGCCTCAATCGACGGCAATGACGTGGTCTACCACGGCTATTACGACATCGGCGTGGCCGTTTCCACCGACCGCGGCCTTGTCGTGCCGGTGCTGCGGGATGCCGATGCGCTGGGCCTTGGCGACATCGAAAAGGCCATTGGCGCGCTGGGCACCAAGGCGCGCGCCAACAAGCTGACGATGGAAGAACTCACCGGCGGCACGTTCAGCATCACGAATGGCGGCGTGTTCGGCTCGATGATGTCGACGCCGATCCTCAACCCGCCGCAGGCCGCGATCCTCGGCATGCACGGCATCTTCGACCGCCCGATCGCCGTCAACGGCCAGGTGGTGATCCGCCCGATGATGTATCTCGCGCTGACCTACGACCACCGCCTGATCGACGGCCGCGAGGCCGTGCTCTTCCTGAAGCACATCAAGGAATGCCTCGAAGATCCGGCGCGGCTGCTGCTGGCGCTGTAAGGCAGCGCTGATCGAATGCCCGGCGTTCCCGGGCGCTGCAAGCTGAAGTGGAACGACCCGCGCCCGCGCAAGCCGGCGCGGGTTTTTGTTGGGGCGGCCGGTTCAGCTGTCCAGCCGGCTCCTCACGCCGTGGCCGCCTTCGGGCAGGTGGGTGGCAAACGAGTGCCGCCGCGTAGGCGGAGATGTCGGACGAACGATGCCCGTGTCCAGCGCGAAGGCCATCTGCTCTTCCGTAAACCGTGACTTCTTCACCGAACACCCGTTTCCGGAAGGGGCCCAGAGTGCCGATTTTTTACTTCAGCACGGCACAGTTTTCCGGCGGTGGGTCACCCTGCTGGCTGTGTATGCTTTTGCAGGTTATTCAGGCGTTCTGATTCGGGCCGCAAGTTCGGTGCAAACCGTGGGCGACCCTTTGTGAGCGTTCATCGATTGCAGATTGTTCATCCAATTTCGACCCTTTTGGGGTTCGAATAGGTCCACGATCCTTGCTGCAGCCCGAGGTTTGTAAGCATGAAACTGAAGATCACGGCATTGGCGTTGCTCGCGGCTTTTGCAGGCTCGGCATCTGCCCAGGACAATATCCTGCAGTGTCCTGTTGCTCAGCAGCAGGCACGGAATGGTGACAAGCCCGATCCCGAACTGATCAGGAAACTGATCAGGTGCCGCAAGGGTGAAAAGCCCGCAGAACCGGGGTACGACGGCGCGGTGACCGTGGAGGTGACGGCATTGGTCATTGGCTCCGCTCGCGAGTGGGACAATCGACGGGACAGCGGCTCTGGCGATCAGCAGACCAAGGTTTTCCCTGTCAAGGTCACCTACACCGAGAAGACTCATTACAAGACCCGGACGGTTGTGAGCGAGGACTGGATACGCGTGATGAACTTCTACGTGGATGCCTTTGGTGAATGGCAGAGCGGGTCTGAAGAGTCGATCAAAGCGCCAACGAACAAGAGCATTCCCAAGTAGCCAGTCGGCGTGGAGGGCGAGGACGCGCGTGGTGTCGGCGGGTCCTCCGCGCAGGAAAAGCGCGAAGGGCAAGGCGCTGCCCGGCCAGCGCGGCGCAGGCTGTCCACCGCCTTCTCCGTCCGATGGCGTGCTGTCGTGCCGGGCGAGCATTGAAAGACAGGGCGAACCTCCGGTTCGGGCTGCAATCGCGGGGCGGCGCATTCCGCTAGCCGACGATCCCCATCGCCGGATCGCTGATCGAAGGCTGGCCGGTCTCGACACGTCCAGCAAAGCGCCGCGTGAAGCGACGGCCGGCGCTACCGTCGCCTTCGATCTGCACGCGGTAGTCGTACCAGCGGCCGGCGTCCTGCAGCGGCAGCCGCAGCGTTTCAGTTCGGCCGCTGCTGATGGTCACGCGGCGCGGCGTGGGGTCGGCATAGGCTTCGGCGCTGAGCACGAAGCGGCAGTCGGCGCGGCCGTTGTTGATCAGCGAGATCAGCAGGTCGCCGGTGCTGGCGTCGTGTCGTCCTCGGACTTCGACGCCTGCGGCGCGCTGCTCGAGTGCACCAAGCTGGCCGCTGAAGTGGCGATGGAAGCCGTTCGGTCCGAGCAGCCACAGGTCGTAGGCACCGAGATCGGTCAGCAGCGGCCGCCAGATGCCGGCCAGCGCCATGCCGGGTTCGACGGTGTAGCGGCGCGGCAGTTCGCGCAGGTGCAGCCGGTCGTAGACGTGGAAGACCGCGCCGGCAGTGCCGGTGTTGATGAAGTCCAGCCGCACGCCGCGCGGCGACACCGTCGCGTCGGCCGCCAGTTCATATGGCAAGGCGCGCGACGGCCGGATGCCGGCCGGCTGCACCGGCAAGCGGCCATTGCGGCCGCGCGGCGGGGAAATCTGCGGCAGCTGTTCCTGTGCGCGGCGGATGGCGTCGGCCTCACGGCGGCTCTGGATGGGGGCTGCCGGCAGGCGCGTGTCGTTCGGGGTCGCGAAATCGAAACAGCGGGTGAGATCGCCGCAGATCGCGCGTCGGCGCGCGCTGATATTCGGCTCGATCACACCGAAGCGGGCTTCGAGAAAGCGGATGATCGAGGTGTGATCGTAGGTTTCCGAGCACACCCAGCCGCCCCGGCTCCACGGCGAGATCACGGTCATCGGCACGCGCGGGCCGGGGCCGTACGGCCAGCGGCGGTCCAGCAGGCTGGCGCCGTGGTGGCGGTCCTGCTGGTCGTCAACGGTCGAGGCACCCGCTGGCTGGCCATCAAGCCCGATCGAATGCGTGCTGGGCGGCGGCAGGTGGTCGAAGAAGCCGTCGTTCTCGTCGAAGGTCAGCAGCAGCACCGTGCGGCTCCAGACCTCCGGATCGGCGGTCAGCGCTTCGAGCACCGCCTGGGCGTACCAGCCGCCCTGCACCGGGCTCGAGGGGCCGGGGTGCTCGGAGTACGCGGCCGGGGCCACGATGTACGACACCTGCGGCAGCCGGCCGGCGAGCACATCGGCGCGCAGGCCGTCGAGGCTGTTGTTGTCCAGCGTGCTGCTCAGGCCGCGCGTCACCAGCGGCGATCCGGGATCGCGCTCGTAGGCGGCTCGAAAGCGCGCGAAGCCTTCCAGCGGGTTGTCGGTGAAATTGTCGGCCATGTCCTGGTAGACCTTCCACGACACGCCAGCCGCCTGCAGGCGTTCGGGGTAAGTGGTCCACCGGAAGCCATCGGCGCTGGGGCCGAGATCGTCATTGCGGTTGTCGGTGATCGGGCCGCCACCGAGGCCGGCCGGATCGTTGGTGCCGGTGAACAGCATCAGCCGGTTCGGGTTGGTGCTGCTGTGAATGGCAGCGTGGTAGGCGTCGCAGACGGTGAACGCGTTGGCGAGCGCGAACTGGAACGGCAATTCCGCTTCGGTGTAATAGCCCATCGACTGCGCTCGCTTGTGCACCGGCCAGTAGCCGTAGCGGCCATCGTTCCAGGCGTGGTGGGCATCGCTCCAGCCGTGCGGGGTGCCGTCCACGCGCTGGGCATTACCGATCGCGGCGTCGAGATGGAACGGCAGCACGTCCGCACCGGCCAGGTCGCGCTGGTGCCAGACCGGCTTGCCGGAAGCCTGGGGAATCGTGAAGCGATCGCCGAAGCCGCGCACGCCGGGCAGGGTGCCGAAGTAGTGGTCGAAGCTGCGGTTTTCCTGCATCAGGATCACCACATGCTCGACATCGCGAATGGTGCCGCTGCGGTTGCTGGCCGGAATCGCCAGCGCTTTCTGGATCGACGCCGGCAACAGCGCCGCGCCGGTGGCGGCGGCGGTCATCCGCAAGAACTGGCGGCGATCGAAGGAATGCCCGGATTTCTCTGCCATCACGCTGCGCCTCATCGTCTTTCGATGGCGGCATGCTGGCCAGACCCGAGGTCAGCGCCGTGAACGCGCGATGACGAAATGGCGTCAGCAGCGTGCCGGCGGGGCGCGGTCGCCCGTCGCTGCGGAGGCAGCCGGTCGCTTGGCGCGACGGGCTGCCATCCGCGACAATGCAGGCCTCCGCTTCACGCCCCCCGAATCCGATGAGCTATCTCGCGCTTGCGCGCAAATGGCGTCCGCGCCGCTTTGAGGACGTGCGTGGCCAGGGCCACGTGGTCAAGGCGCTGGCCCATGCGCTGGATGCTGACAAGCTGCATCCCGCGATCCTGCTGACCGGCACCCGCGGCGTCGGCAAGACGACCCTGGCGCGCATCATCGCCAAGGGCCTGAACTGCCAGACCGGCGTTAGCGCGAACCCCTGCGGCATCTGCTCGGCCTGCAAGGAGGTCAACGACGGCCGCTTCGTCGATCTGCTGGAAATCGACGCCGCGTCGAACACCGGTGTCGACAACATCCGCGAAGTGATCGACAACGCCCAGTACTCGCCGGCCCGGGGCCGCTACAAGGTCTACCTGATCGACGAAGTCCACATGCTGTCGAAGGGCGCGTTCAATGCGCTGCTGAAGACGCTGGAAGAACCGCCGCCGCATGTGAAATTCATCCTGGCGACGACCGACCCGCAAAAGCTGCCGATCACGGTGCTGAGCCGCTGCCTGCAGTTCAACCTGAAGCGGCTCAGCGTGGCGATGATCCGCGACAACCTGGCCGACATCCTGAAAGACGAGGCCGTCGAGTTTGAAGCCGCCGCGATCACCGAACTGGCGCGTGCCGCCGATGGCTCGATGCGCGACGGCCTGTCGCTGCTCGATCAGGCGCTGGTGTTCGCTGGCGGCGGCCGGCTCGAAGCGATGGGCGTCGAGGAGATGCTGGGCACCGGCGGTCGCCGCAACCTGCTCGACGTCATCGACGCGCTGGCCGCGCATGACGGCGAAGCGCTGCTGGCAGCGCTGCGCCGTCTCGAGGAATCGGCGCCCGATTTCCAGGCGCTGCTGAACGATCTGGCGGCCGCGCTGCAGCGGATTTCGATGCTGCAACTGCTGCCGGGCTCCGGCGACGAGGACGACGATCCGCGCCTGGCGCCGCTGGCCGAGCGGCTGGCGGTGGACGATGTGCAGCTCTGGTACCAGACCGCCGTGCTTGGTCGTCGCGACCTGCCGTACTCGCCGGACCCGCGCCTCGGTTTCGAGATGACCGTGCTGCGGATGTTCGCCTTGCGGCTCGATGACAGCGCCCCGTCGGCACCGGCCGGCGGCAGTGGTGGCGGTCGCACCGTTGCCGCGCCGGCAGCAGCATCGCGCGCTGCCGCTGCCGATTCGCCGCCCTGGGCGTCAACGGCGCCGGCAGCCGCCGCAACCGCTTCCGCCGCGCCGCGCAGCGGCAACATCCAGATGCCGGCAATCGCGCCGAAGCCCGCTCCGGGCGCAGTGGCCATTGCTGCGCCACCGGCTGTCGCACCGGTGCCGGCTCCGCTGGCTTCGGCACCGGCCAGCAATGCGGAGCGGTGGCACGCGCTGGTCGACACGCTGGGGCTTGACGGCATGACCCGGCAGTTCGCTCGCCATTGCGCGTGGCTGTCGCAGGAGGCCGGCGTGCTGCGTTTCGCGCTGGATCCGCGCGCCAAGCACCTGCAGACCGAAGACCGCCGTGCAGCGGTCGAAGCCGCGCTGGTCGCCCGGCTGGGCGCGCTCACTCTGGTGGTCGAGCCGGTCGCGGTGCCCGGCCAGCTGCATCCGGCGGCCCTCGACGAGCAGAAGGTGATCGACCGCCAGCGCGATGCCGAGAAGGCCATCGAGCAGGACCCGGTGGTGGCCAGCTTCCGCACGCTGTTCGGCGCCACCGTCCGCGCCGGCTCGATCCAGCCGATCGACCCGACCACCCATTGATTGAAGCCGCGGCCGCCCGCCCCATGATCACGCGAGCGCCGCATTTCCACCGAATCAGGAGAACCGCATGAAAGGTCCGCTCGCGCAGCTGATGCAGCAGGCGCAGAAGGCGCAGGAAACGATGAAGAAGGTGCAGGCCGAGATTGCTGCGGCCGAGATCACCGGCGAATCCGGTGCCGGCATGGTCAAGATCACGCTGAACGGCAAGCACGAGGCGCGTCGCGTGGTGATCGATCCGGAAGCGATGAAGGAAGACAAGGAATTCCTCGAAGACCTGATCGCCGCCGCCATCAACGATGCCGCCCAGAAGCTGGAGCGCCATTCGGCGGAGAAGATGAGCAAGGTCACGGCCGGCATGAACCTGCCGCCGGGCATGGGCTTCTGAGCAACCGTCCTCGCCGATGCCTGCCGCCTACACGCCGCGCCTGACGCGCCTGATCGACGCGCTGCGCCGGCTGCCCGGCGTCGGCCCGAAATCGGCGCAGCGCATGGCGTTTCATCTGCTCGATCGCGATCGCGATGGCGCCGCGTTCCTGACCACCACCCTGGCCGAGGCGCTGACCGGCATCGAACGCTGCCCACGCTGCCGGATGTTCCGCGAGGACGGTCGCTGCAGCTATTGCGGCGATGCCCGGCTCGCCACCGGCCAGCTGTGCGTGGTCGAACACCCGGCCGATCTGATCGCAGTGGAGAACACCGGCAGCTATCGCGGCCGCTACTTCGTGCTGATGGGGCGCCTGTCGCCGATCGACGGCATCGGACCGGCCGAGCTGGGCCTCGACAACCTCGCGGCCCAGCTGGCCGATGGTGACGTGCGGGAGCTGATCATCGCGATCAATCCGACCGTCGAAGGCGAGGCCACCGCCTATTACCTCGCCGAATTGGCCCGCGCGCGCGGCGTCGCGGTCACCCGCATCGCCCATGGCGTGCCGATGGGCGGGGAACTCGAATACGTCGACGGCGGCACCTTGGCCCGCGCGCTCAGCGGCCGCGTGCCGGTGTAGGCCGGGGCACGCCTCTCAGGCTTTGGCGGGTGCCGTTGTCACCAGCCGGCCCAGCAGGGCGGTCAGCAGTGGCGCGCGCTGTGCCGGCTCTTCGAGTTCCTTGGCGGTAATGGTCAGCCGCTTCTGGCCTTCGAGCTTGTAGACCTTCGGCTGCGTCTGGATCAGCTTGATCAGCTTCATCGGCTCGATCGCAGGCTGCGGGCCGAAGTCGAGCATCGCAGTCTTCGCCCCGGCGCGGATCTTGGTGATGCCGGCCGTCTCGCCCAGCTGGCGCAAGAGTGCGGCTTCGCAGAGGCGCTCGGCCTGCGGTGGCAGCAGGCCGAAACGGTCGATCAGCTCCACCTTCAGCTCTTCCAGCTCGTCCTCTGTCCGGGTTTCGGCGATCCGCTTGTAGAGCACCAGACGGCTGTGCACGTCCGGCACGTAGTCATCCGGAATCAGCGCCGAGGAGCCAAGATCGACCTCGCACGGCGCCTGGCCGAATGGCGCGTCGGCGATCCGGCCGTGGCGCAGCGCGCGCACCGCGCTGGCCAGCATCTCGGCGTACATCGTGAAGCCGATTTCCTCGATCTGGCCGGACTGGTTCTCGCCAAGCAGCTCGCCCGCGCCGCGGATCTCCAGATCCTGCGTCGCCAGCGCGAAGCCGGAGCCCAGTTCGCCGAGCTCCTCGATCGCCTGCAGGCGCTTGGCGGCGTCCTCGGTCAGGCTGCGCTTGGACGGCACCAGCAGGTAGGCATAGGCGCGGTGGTGGCTGCGGCCGACACGGCCTCTGAGCTGGTGCAGCTGGGCGAGGCCCAGATGATCGGCCCGATCGATCAGGATGGTGTTGGCGTTCGGCACGTCGATGCCGGACTCGATGATCGTCGTGCAGACCAGGATGTTGAAGCGGCCGTGGTAGAAATCGAGCATCACCTGTTCCAGCTCGCGCTCGCGCATCTGGCCGTGGGCGAAGCGCACCTTGCCCTCCGGCACCAGCGCCTGGATCTCGCCGGCGAAGCGCTCGATGTCCTTGACCTCGTTGTGCAGGAAATACACCTGGCCGCCCCGGCGCAGTTCGCGCAGGCAGGCTTCGTAGACCAGCGCGCTATCCCATTCGGAGACAAACGTGCGGATCGCCAGGCGCGTGCTCGGCGGCGTGGCGATGATCGACAGATCGCGCAGGCCCGCCATGCTCATGTTCAGGGTGCGCGGGATTGGCGTCGCGGTCAGCGTCAGCAGGTGAACCTCGGCCCGCAGGTTCTTGAGCTTTTCCTTGTGACGGACGCCGAAGCGGTGTTCCTCGTCGACGATCACGAGGCCGAGATCGGCGAAGCGCACGTCATCCTGGATCAGCCGATGCGTGCCGATGACGATGTCGACCTGACCCTTGGCGAGATCGTCCAGCAGCTGGGTCTGCTCCTTGCCCGTGCGCAGCCTCGACAAGCCCGCGATGCGGATCGATGGCGTCCCGGCCGGTTCGCCGACGGCTTCGCAGTACTGGGCGAAACGGTCGCGGAAGTTCTTTTCGTGCTGCTGCACCAGGAGCGTGGTCGGCGCCAGCACGCAGACCTGCTTGCCGTTGACGGCAGCCGCGAACGCCGCGCGCAGCGCCACTTCGGTCTTGCCGAAGCCGACATCGCCGCAGACCACGCGATCCATCGGCTTCGGCTGGGCCATGTCGGCCAGCACCGCGTCGATCGCCTTCTGCTGGTCCGGCGTGGTCAGGAAGCGGAAGCCCTCGTTGAACACGGCGAAGGCGTCTTCGTTGACCGGCAGCGCCATGCCTTCGCGCGCGGCGCGGCGGGCCTGGATCTGCAGCAGTTCGGCGGCGACATCGGCGGCCCGTTCGCGGGCCTTGGCGCGTGCCTTCGACCAGCGATCCGAGCCCAGGTTGTGCAGCGGTGCCGCCTGTTCCTCGGCTCCGGTGTAGCGGTGGATCTGGTTGAGGCTGGCGACCGGCACATAGAGCTTGTCGGCGTCGGCGTACTCCAGCACCAGGTATTCGGCTTCGACGCCGCCGGCATCGAGGCGGATCAGGCCGCGATAGCGGCCGACGCCGTGCTCGACGTGCACCACCGGCGCGCCGAGCTTCAGGTCGTTCAGATCGCGCAGGATGGTTTCCGGATCACGCACCTTGCCGCGCTTGCGCAGCGACACCGGTGCGCGGGCGCCGAACACTTGCGCTTCGGCGATCACGGCCACGTTGGCGGCCGGCAGGTCGAGGCCGTCCTGCAGCGGGCCGAGCACGATGCCGTAGCGGTTGCCATCCGCCGCGAACGCGGCCCAGCGCTCGTACTGGCGCGGCAGGATGCCGAGGCCCTTGAGCCAGCCGATCAGCGCTTCGCGGCGGCCGGCCGATTCGGCAACGAACAGCGCGCGGCGCGTCGAGGCCTTCAGCAGTGCCTTCAGTTCGTCGGCACTGCCGGCGACCGGCGCGCAGCCGAAATCCGCTGCTGCCGGCGCTCCGTCTGCCGCCGGGCCGGCCAGCCGCACCTGCGGGTAATAGCCCAGTTCCTCAAGCGCGGTCGCAGGCGTGATGAACAGGTCGGCCGGCCGCATCAGCGGCCGTTCGAGATTCCCCGAATAGCGCTCGTAGCGTTCTTCGATCTGCTTCCATTCGGCGGCCAGTGCCATGTCCAGATCATCGGTGGCGATGATCAGCGCATGTACCGGCAGGTAGTCGTACAGGCTGGCGACGGCCGCCGTTTCCGGCGCGAAGAACAGCGGCAGATAGGCTTCGATGCCGCCCGGCATCAGGTTCTTGGAGACTTCCGAATAGATCCGCGAGCGCGCCGGATCGCCGGGGAAGTATTCGCGATAACGGCGCCGGAACACCTCGACACCGGCCTTGTCGGTCGGGAACTCGCGGGCCGGCAGCAGGCGGATTTCGTCGACCTTGGCCGACGAGCGCTGGGTATCCGGGTCGAACACCCGGATGGTCTCGACTTCCTCGTCGAACAGGTCGAGCCGGTAGGCTTCCGAGGCGCCCATCGGGAACACGTCGATCAAGGCACCTCTGACCGCGAATTCGCCCTGGGTCTGCACCTCGGACACGCTCTGGTAGCCGGCTGCGATCAGGCGCTCGCGGAAGCTGTGCGGCGGCAGCTTGTCGCCGGCCTTCAGCAGCAGCGCGCGGCCATCGAGCCAGCTGCGCGGCGGCAGCCGTTCCAGCAGCGTTCCGGCAGTGACGATCATTACGCCGCGGGTCTGCGACGGCAGCCGATAGAGCGCGGCCAGCCGGTCGGACAGGATTTCCTGGTGCGGCGAGAACGGGTCGTAGGGCAGGGTTTCCGCATCCGGGAAATGCATCACCGGAATCGACGGATGCGCGAAGAAGCGCAGTTCCTCTTCGAGCTTGTAGGCGTGCTGCTCGCCGTGAGTGACCGCGATCACCAGCCCTTCGTGGCGAGCGGCCGCTTCGGCGATCGCCAGCGCTGCGGAGGCACCCGGCAGGCCGGTCCAGTGCAGACGCGCGCCGGCCTCCGCAGGCAGCGGTGGCGATAGCAGGATCGGCAGGGAAGGCGGCTTGCTCAAGGGCGCGGATTATGGCCGCGCCCGGCGGTGCTGTCAGCCCGTGGGCGAACCAGCGGGCGGTGCCATCCGCAGCATCGTGGCGAGCTTGGCGTGATCGATCGCCAGCACGTCGCCGCCGCTGGCTTCATAGCGCCGCCAGGCGATCTGGATCGGGTTCTGCGCGGTGGTGGCGATCGGGTGCCGGCGCGGGTGGTAGCTGCGCCTGAATACCGGCAGCGCGGCGATGAACAGCCGGCCAAGCATCTCGCCGCCGAAGGCCAGCGTCTTCACCGCCTGCCAGGGCGATTGCAGCCAACCTTCCCGGCGCGCCATGCGCGGGTACAGCAGCACTGTCTCCCGCGCGATGTGCAGGGCCGCCTTCAGCACCATCCATTTGCGGGTCCATTCGTGTTCGCCGAACAGGTGCTGCCAGACCTCGAAGGCGACCGCGCCGTGCTCGATCTCCTCGACCTGGTGCCAGACCCACAGTGCCTTCATTTGGGGATCGGCATCGGCGAACCAGCGATCGTGGTGCTGCAGGATGATCATCCCGGCCAGGAAGGTGAAGGTTTCATAGCCAGCCGTGAAGCCGACGCTGGCTTTCAGGTCGTCCTCGGCGGCATGCCGCGCGAACCACGCGATCGAGGCATCGTCGATGGCGACGACGTCCGGGTAGCGGGCGCGCAGGTGCTGGTTGAAGGCGGTCAGGTTGTGCGAATGGTTGGCTTCCTGGCCGATGATCGCGGTGACGTCGCGCTTGAGTGCGGGGTCCCGGATCTGCTCGCGCGCCCGGCGCAGCGACGCCACCAGATAGCGTTCGAAGTGCGGCACGTGCATCGCCAGCGCATTGAGGAACACCGAGAACGCCGGCTTGGTGCGGCTCCACACCACCGCCACCGGCTGATCGGCGGCCAGCGCGAAGCGCAGCGGGCGCACCGGAAAGTGATCCATCGGATGCTGTGAATGCTCGGCCATGACGCACCTCATTGATCGCGGAACGGTGTTAACTTAAATCGCGGCGCGCGGTTTCAGCAAATCAATCACAAGGGGAGCACGACATGACCGGCAACACCTCGGCGGCACTGATCAAACATGGACTGGCAGCCCTGCTGGTGGCCCTGATCGGCGGCTTCATGCTGACGTTCAAGATGCTCGGCGGCATCTCGTTCTCGCCGGTGCCGCTGTTCATCGAATACGAGCTGCCGGGCACCGCCGCCGGCTGGCGCGCCGTGCATCTGGGCATGCTGCTGAACGGCATGATGGCGATCGTGCTGGGCATGGTGGTGCGTCTGTTTGTGCTGGCCGATGGCAGTGCCCGCACGGTCCGCTGGGGCGTGCTGATCGCCATCTGGGGCAACTTCTGCTTCTATCTGTTCAGCATGTTCGGCTACAACCACGGCCTGACCCTGGGCAGCAACCGCCTCGGCGAAGGCAATCTCGCCGGCGCGCTGGCCTTCATTCCGGCAGTGATCGGCGCGGTGACCCTGATCACCGCCGTGATCGTGCTGCTGCGTGCGCCGCTGAAGTCGAGCCCCTGACATCGAAGTTCTGGCGTCGAGTTCTGGCGTCGAATCCTGATGCCGAACCCCACCGATCCCGCATCTGTCCACGATGGCCAAGTCCCTGAATCCCGGCGCCGCCAAGCTGCGCTACGTCTGCAATCACTGCGGTGCCGATGCGCCGAAGTGGGCCGGCCAGTGCGCCGACTGCGGCGAATGGAATACGCTGGTCGAAACCACGGCCGCGAAACCGAAGGCGCGCGCCGGCAGCTTTTCGGTCGAACGCAGCGCGGTGCGCCGGCTCGACGAGATCAGCGGCGAGGATGCCGAGCGGATCGCCACGGGCTTGGGCGAGCTGGATCGGGTGCTCGGCGGCGGCGTGGTGCCGGGCGCGGTGATCCTGATCGGCGGCGATCCCGGCATCGGCAAGTCGACCTTGCTGCTGCAGGCCCTCGCTGCACTCGAAGGCCGGGTCAGCACCTTGTATGTGACCGGCGAGGAATCGCTGACCCAGGTCAGCTTGCGGGCGCGCCGCCTCGGTCTGCCGCGTCTTGATCTGCCGGTGCTGGCCGAGACCGGGCTGGAAACCATCCTCGACACGCTGAGCCGGACTTCGCCCGGCTTCGTCGTGCTCGACTCGATCCAGACGCTGTACACCGACGCGCTCGACGCCGCGCCCGGCTCGGTGTCGCAGCTGCGCGAGTGCGCCGCGCAGCTGGTGCGCCATGCCAAGGGCAAGGGCTGCACCATCGTGCTGGTCGGCCACGTCACCAAGGAAGGCGCGATTGCGGGCCCGCGCGTGCTGGAGCACATGGTCGACACCGTGCTGTATTTCGAGCAGGACGTCGGCAGCCGCTACCGCATCGTCCGAGCGGTCAAGAACCGCTTCGGCGCCGTCAACGAGATGGGCGTGTTCGCGATGACCGACGCGGGCTTGAAGGAAGTCAGCAATCCGTCGGCGCTGTTTCTGTCGCGCCACGAGCAGCCTGTGCCGGGCAGCGTCATCACCGTGACCCGGCAGGGCTCGCGGCCGCTGCTGGTGGAGGTGCAGGCGCTGGTCGACGCCAGCCAGGGCAGCAACCCGCGCCGGGTCGCGCTGGGCCTGGAAGGCAACCGCCTGGCGATGCTGCTGGCGGTGCTGCACCGCCATGCCGGCGTCGCGCTCGGGGATCAGGACGTGTTTGCCAACGTGGTCGGCGGCATGCGCATCCAGGAAACGGCCGCCGATCTGCCGCTGCTGCTGGCTGCACTGTCTAGCTTCCGGGGCAAGCCGGTGCCGAACGATACCGTCGTGGTCGGCGAAGTCGGCCTGGCCGGCGAGATCCGGCCGGTGCAGAACGGCGAGGAACGGCTGCAGGAAGCGGCCAAGCATGGCTTCAAGCGGGCGATCGTGCCGGAGGCCAACCGGCCCCGGAAGAACGTCAAGCTCGATCTGGAGGTGGTCGCGGTGCAGCGGCTGACGCAGGCGCTCGACGCCGTCTAGGCCAACGCGGCAGATTTAATGCGCTGTCCATATCGGCTCGAAAGGTGGCCGATAGAATATCCATATGCCTTTCCGTTCCAAGCGCGCTTCGCATCTGATCGCCATTGTCACGTGGCTGGCAAGCGTGCTGCTGCCACTGGCGCATGGCGCAATGGGGCTGCCGCAGCGGGGCGATGCCGTCGGCTGGTGTGGCGAATCCCGGGCAGCGCTGGCGACAGCGGTTCGGGCGCTGCCGGCCGATGTCCGACGGGCACTTGAGGCACCAGACCGACAAGCAGTGGAAAAAGCCGACTGCGCTGTGGCCTGCGGAATCGCCCTGACGCTGCCCGGCCGGATGCTGTCGGTACCTGAACTGCCGTCCACGGCCGTCGAGCGCCAGCGGGTGCTGCGCCGCGCGCCAGTGAACCTCCGGAGCTACACCAGCCCCCCCGTGCGCGGACCGCCGTCCACCGGCTGATTCCCCTGCCGTGCTGACCCCCGCTGCCGACGGCGCTTCCACGTGCCAAGCAGACGGGTCGCCGCTGTTGCGGCCTTGAGTCCCCGGAGTTTCCCGTACATGTCCTTCCCTCAGTCGGGACGGCCGGCGCGCGCATGGCGTGCGGCTGCCGTCACGCTCGTCACTGCGGCCGTCAGTCCTGCGGCGCTGGCCTGTTCCACCTGCAAATGCGCTGACCCGACGATCACCCTGCTCGGTCTCGAAAAGGCCTTCGAGAACCGCATCCGGGTCGGCGTCGACACGATTGTGCGCTCGGAGGCCAGCGGTGCCGGTGTTGGCCGCATCACCACCGACGAGTGGCGCACGCTGGTTGGTGCCGCGTGGAGCCCGACTGCTTCGCTGAGCGTGGCCGTGCAACTCCCTTACGTGCGCAAGACGCTCGAATCGCCTTCGCTGGCGCGGGTCGAGGCCCAGGGCCTCGGCGATGTCGATGTGGTCGGCCGGGCCGTGCTGTTCCGCAGCGGCAAGCTCACGGACCGTCATCTTGCAGGCCTTCGGGCCGGGGTCCGCCTGCCGACCGCATCGCGGATCCGCAGCGACGGTGCGCTTGTCGACATCGATGCCCAGCCGGATGCCGGCGCGATCGCGCCGAACCTCGGGGCCTGGTACGCGTACTTCCGCTATCCGCTGTTCGTGACCACGTCGGTCACCGGAATGCACTACGGCGATGGCCGGCAGGGCTTCGCACCCGGCGATTCGGTGCTCGGCAGCGCGTTGGCGCAGTACGCCATCAACGCACCGCTTGCGCTGCAGGCCGGGCTCGATGCGCGCTGGTCCGGACGAAACCGGTTCGACGGTGTGGTCGACCCGGATTCCGGCGGCGTGCTCGGCATGGCCTGGACCGGTGCGGCTCTGCGCATCGGCGGCGAGCTGCTGCTGGCAGCCGGCGTCCAGTGGCCGCTGCTCGATCGCCTCAACGGCCGGCAGGACGAGGCGATCACGTTTCGCGCCAGCGTGGCCTACGACTTCTGACGGCAGCGGTCGTCATCCCGACTTCCATTTCATCTTCCGATTCCCGAATCGATTTCCGTACCCCGGAGTTTCCATGTTCCTTCGCATGACTTCGCTTTCCCGCGCCGTCCTCGCCTGCGCGCCCGCGACCTTCCTTATCGCCTGCACCGGCGGCACGCAGGATGACGGTCTGACCGTTTCATTCGCCGCCCAGGCTGCCGGCACCCCCCAGATACAGAACCCGACCGAGCCGGACGACGCCACCGTGTTCCGCCGGGCCGACGGCCTGAAGATCGACCTCGAGCGCGGCCTCGTGGTGATCTCTGCGGTCCGCCTCGAGGCATGCCCGAGCGTCGCGCTGAGCGCCGCACGGGTGCTGGCAGCGCTGAATCCGATTGGCGCGGCCCACGCCCACGGCGGCGACGGCCCAACGCCGGCCGGTTCGGTCAGCGTGCTCGGCGCCGACCCGGCCGCTGCCAGCCTTGGTGATCTGACCGTTGCGCCGGGCCGCTATTGCGGCGTCACCGTGCAGATCCGGCCCGGTGCCGCCGATCCGGCGACCGCCGGCCAGCCCACTGACATGGCGAACACGCTGGTCAGCGTCGCGCCGTGCTACTACCCGTCGACGATCGGCGTCGGTGCCGATACTGCCGCGGCGGCCGAAGCCGATCGCAGCTGCACCGAGGCAAAGATCACCGGCGGCGCTCGTACCGTGACGCTGAACCTGCCGACCCCGGTGGTCGTCGATGCCGCATCGCGCACTGCGGCGGTGTCGATCCGGGTCCGTCATGAGACGTGGTTCGAGAACATCGACATGGCGGCGCTGGCGACCGACGCGATCCAGCAGGCCATGCTGCTCGACAACGTGGCCGCTTCGCTGGTCGCGGTCACCGAAGCGGACCAGCTGGTCGCGCTGGAATTCCGCAACCAGGTGGCCGGCCATGCCGCCGAGTGCGCGAAGGTCTACGACGGCGTCGGCGCCGGTGCGATCACCGAATACCAGCTGTCCGACTTCCGCTACTACGTCACCGACCTGACGCTGTCCGGACCGTCAGGTTCCCAGCGGGTGAACCTGCTGCCGGCCGGCAACAGCGCCACGGTCAAGAGCGGTGGCCACGATGTCGCGCTGATGGGGTTCCTCAATGGCTGCTCGGCGACTGCCGACGCGCGTCGCGAACAGCGTCTGCTGCAGGGAACCGTAGCGGCCGGCAATTACACCCAGGCCTGCTTCACGCTCGGCCTGCCGGCCGATCTCAACCACCTCGACCCGGCGACCGCGCCCAGCCCGATCAATGTCAGCCCGATGCTGTGGTCGTGGTTGGGTGGCCGCAAGTTCGTGCGCATCGACGGGGTCGGCAATCCGAACGGTGCCAGGGCCAACTTCTTCCTACATCTCGGCAGCACCGGCTGCACCAACGCGACCGGCTCGTCGGCGCCACCGGAAGGCGCCTGCACGACGCCGAACCTGCCGCAGGTCTGCCTCGACTACACCGCGATCGCCGCGCGCCGTCCGGTGCTGGTGGATGTCGCCCCGGTGTTCGCCGATGTCGATGTGACGGTCAATACGCCGGGAACGGCGGCGGGTTGCATGTCCGGACCGACCGATCCGGAATGCATCACGGTGATGCCGAAGCTGGGTCTGGATTTCAGTTACAGCGGCGCGCTGTATCCGGCGACGACCCAGCGCCTGTTCACGGTTGCGGCTGAATAAGCGAGCGCCTCGGACATGAACCAGGGAACCTTCCGGCACGCTGTCCTCGGCCTGCTCGTTGCAGCCGGCAAC
Source organism: uncultured Nevskia sp. (assembly GCA_964411025.1). GTDB lineage: Bacteria > Pseudomonadota > Gammaproteobacteria > Nevskiales > Nevskiaceae > Nevskia. The sequence continues at coordinate 8,357 of CAYPJK010000001.1, read as the reverse complement.
GTCGCCTGCGGTGGCGGCGCCGCCGATGGTTCGGACGGCAGCGGGCCGCCTCCGCCACCGACCCCGGCCGCCTTCGTCTATGACGTGCCGGAAGGCTTCCCTGAGCCGCGCGCGGGCGCGGTGCCCGGCATCAGCGACGCCGTGGTCGAACTCGGGCGTCACCTGTTCTACGACGGGCGCATGGCCGTCAACGAGGCGGGCAGCTGCGTTAGCTGCCATGTCCAGTCGAAGGCCTTCACCGACGGCCTCGCGGTGTCGGTGGGGCCAACCGGCGAGGCCCATCGGCGCAGCGCGATGAGCCTTGCCAACGCGGTCTACAACGCCCGGCAGAACTGGGCGAACCCGAATATCGACGATCTGCGGCAGCAGGCCATCGACGTGCTGTTCAACGAGGATCCGATCGAGATGGGTTGGTCCGGTCATGAAGGCGAGATCCTCGCGCGGCTTCGCGGCGATGCGGCGCTGGCGGCGCGCTTCCGCGCGGCCTGGCCGGACGACACGGATCCGTTCACCGTCGATCGCGTGGCAACCTCGCTTGCCGCATTTGTCTCGACGCTGCTGTCGGGGCAGGCCGCACGCGACCGCTACTACTCGCTGACCAGGCCAGAGCCGGACGCGATGAGCGTCGCGGCGCGTCGTGGCGAAGCGCTGTTCTTCTCCGAGCGGCTGGAATGCTTCCACTGCCATGGCGGTTTCAATTTCGCGACCGCGGTTCAGCATGATGGCAACACGCTGGACGCCGCCGAGTTCCGCAACAACGGCCTCTACAACATTGCCGGCCCGGCACCCGGACTGCCGCTAGCCAGCGGCAACTATCCGACGCGCAATCAGGGCCTCTACGAATTCACCGGCAACCCCGACGACATGGGGCGCTTCCGTGCGCCGACCCTGCGCAACATCGTGCTGACCGCGCCGTACATGCACGACGGCTCGATCGCCAGCCTGCGCGAGGTGCTGATCGATCACTACGGTCGCGGCGGCCGGGTGATCGCAGCCGGCGCGGACGCAGGCGATGGATCGCGCAGCCCGTATCGTGATGCCCTGATGGTCGGCTTCACGCTGAGCCAAGACGAGATCGCCGACGTGCTGGCCTTCCTCGACAGCCTCACCGACTGGGATTTCATCTGCGATCCGCGCCACGCTGACCCATTCGGCCGGGTGCCGATGCACCCCCGCTGCACGACGCGCTGAGCGCGACGCGGGCCTGCCATTCAGCGCAAGCCGAACGCGATCGCCAGCCCGGCCAGCGCGCAGACGCCGATCAGCTTCGGCACGCTGACGCCGTGGCGCATCAGCGCCACCGCTGCCGTCATGCCGATCGCCAATGCCGGCCACTCGAAGCGGCCCTCGAAGCCGGCCGGCCAGAGCACGTGGAAGGCGAAGAACAGCGCCAGGTTCAGGATCACGCCGACGACAGCAGCGGTGATGCTGGTCAGCGGTCCGGTCAGGCTCACGGAGTTGCGTGTGGCTTCCACCAGCGGCCCGCCGGCCAGGATGAACACGAACGACGGCAGGAAGGTGAAGAAGGTGGCGACCGTGGCCGCCAGGGTGGCAGCGGCCAGCAGCTGTCCCGGACCGAGCGCGGCGGCCAGTGCGTCGGTTTGCCAGCCGCCGACGAATCCCACGAACGCCACGATCATGATCAGCGGCCCGGGCGTGGTTTCACCGAGTGCCAGGCCGTCGATCATTTGGGCCGCGGTCAGCCAGCGGAACTGGTTGACCGCCGATTCGTAGACGTACGGCAGCACGGCATAGGCGCCGCCGAAGGTGACCAGCGCCGCACCGGAGAAGAACCGCGCCATCGTCGTGATCGGGTTGTCGTGGCCGAGCGCGGCCAGCAGCGCCAGATAGGCCGACAGCCAGAGCGCCAGCCCGACGCCGAGCACCGCGAGCATCCGCGCCGTGCGGTAGCCGGCATGGGCGACGACGGTGTCGTCGTCGATCAGGCTGGGTTGCGGGAGGATCGCGGCAGCGCCGTGGCCGCCGCCGGTACGGAAGCGCTGCGGCGCGATCCGGCCGCCGACGAAGCCGATCGCGGCGGCGCCGAAGACGATCAGCGGAAACGGCAGATGCAGCGCGAAGATTGCGACAAACGCGGCCGCCGCGATCGCCCACAGCGCGGCGTTGTTCAGCGCCCGCTTGCCGATCCGCCAGGCGGCATGGACGACGATCGCGGTGACCGCTGGCTTGATCCCGTAGAGAACGCCGGCGATCACCGGCAGTTCGCCGAAGCGCAGGTAGGCCCAGGTCAGCGCGATCAGGATCGCCAGCGACGGCAGCACGAACAGTGCCCCGGCGACGATGCCGCCACGGGTGCCGTGCAGCAGCCAGCCGATGTAGGTGGCGAGCTGCTGCGCCTCCGGGCCGGGCAGCACCATGCAGTAGTTCAGCGCATGCAGGAAGCGGCGTTCGGAGATCCAGCGGCGGCGTTCGACCAGTTCGGCGTGCATCACCGCGATCTGTCCGGCCGGACCACCGAACGACACGAATCCGAGCCACAGCCAGAAGCGCAGCGCGTGCAGAATCGACACCGGGGCAGGGCGCGTGTCGGCGCCGGCGGGCGGGGTTGCGGGTTCAGTCACGGCAGTCACGGTGCTCCGGCGGGCAAGGCCCGGAAGGGAGCAGAACTTGGACGAAGGATCGTCGGTACTCGGGGCGTCTGCGCAGGCCCCGCTGCGCAGTCTAGCGAAGTGCCGCTGCCGTCAGGTGGCCGCCGCCACCGGCCGCACCCTGGCGCTCTTGACGGCGTTGGCGCGGACATCGGTGATCTCGATCTGGTACTCGCCGATCGCCAGCTTCCGTCCCGGCTTCGGCAGTTCCTGCAGCTGCTCCATCACCAGGCCGTTGAGGGTCTTCGGCCCGCCGGTCGGCAGCTTCCAGCTTAAGGACCGATTGAGGCTGCGGATGGTCACCGAGCCGTGCACCAGCACGCTGCCGTCGGCGTCGAGATAGACGTTCTTGATCCGCGTAGCCGGGTCGGAGGTGAACTCGCCGACCACTTCCTCGAGGATGTCTTCCAGCGTCACCAGCCCCTGAATGTCGCCGTACTCGTCGACCACGAAGCCGATGCGCCGCTTCTGGTCCTGGAAATTCAGCAGCTGCTGGTTCAGCGGCGTGCCTTCGGGGATGTAGTAAGGATCGCGGACCAGGGTCAGCAGGCTGTCGAGCGTCAGGCTGTCCTGCACGGTCAGGCGCAGCACCTTGCGCAAATGGACGATGCCCTTGAGGTCGTCGATCGAGCCATCGAACACTGGCAGCCGTGTGTGGCTGGAGGCGATGATGACTTCGCGGATCTTCTCCCAGGGCTCGGAGATGTCGATGCCGATGATCTCGTTGCGCGGGATCATGATGTCTTCGACGGTGGCCTTCTCCAGATCGAGGATCGACAGCAGCATCCGCTGGTGGCGCTCCGGGATCATCGCGCCGGCCTCGGCCACCACCGAGCGCAGTTCCTCGCTCGACAGGCTGTGCGCGGCGGCATCTTCGGGGCTGACGCCGAACAGGCGCAGCACGCCGTTGGAGAGCACGTTCACCACGTAGACGACCGGGTACACCAGCCACTGCAAGGTCGAATAGATGTAGGCCGACGGAATCGCGACCTTTTCCGGGTGCAGCGCGCTCAGCGTTTTCGGCGCGATCTCGCCGAAGATCAGGATGAAGATCGTCAGCACGCCGGTCGTGGCGGCAATCCACGGACTGCCGAACAGGTCGAGCGTGATGATGGTGGCGATCGCGGTCGACGCCGAATGCACGGCGATGTTGCCGAGCAGGATCATGCCGATCAGCCGGTCCGGGCGTTCGAGCAGCTTCTCGGCCAGCTTGGCGCCGCGATGTCCGGACTTCGCCATGTGGCGCAGCCGATAGCGGTTGAGCGCCATCAGTGCCGTTTCCGAGCCGGCGAAGAAGGCCGACAGCAGAAGCAGGAAAACCAGCAGGAACAGCAGCGCAACTAGTGTCTTGTCATCCAACTGGAAACCGGCCTCGTGACCCCCCGTGCCGCATTAAAGCGGAAGCGCAGGGTGGCATGTCAACCCCTGCTGCCGAATCGGCGCTGCGGCAGGCGTTCAGTACCAGCTGCGGCCGAGTACCTGTTCAAGGACCAGCTTGGAGCCGAAGTACGCGAGCACCAGCACCGTGTAGCCGGACAGCGCCCAGCGCACCGCCGTGCGGCCGCGCCAGCCATGGCGCAGGCGGCCGTACAGCAGCAGCCCGAACGTCAGCCAGGCGCAGAAGCTCAGCACGGTCTTGTGCACCAGGTGCTGGGCGAACAGGTTGTCGACGAACAGCAGGCCGCTGACCAGGGTCAGCGACAGCAGGAAGAAGCCGAAGAAGATCAGCTGGAACAGCAGGCGTTCCATGGTCTGCAGCGGCGGCAGCCGGCGCAGCAACTGCAGGTTGGAAGGCCGGCGCAGCATGTTGTCGAGGCTGAGCGTGGCGACGGCCTGGATCGAGGCCAGGGTCAGCAATCCGGCACTGAGCAGCGAGAACACGATGTGCAGGCCGATCTTCCAGTCAGCCAGCGGAATCGGATGGCCATGGTCGGTGAACAGCGCCGGTGCCAGTGCCCAGATCGCGGTGATCGGGTAGTGCACCACGCCGAGCGCGTGCAGCGGTTCGCGGAAGCAGAACACCCACAGCATCAGCGATGACAGCAGGCCCAGCATCGATACCGATTCGGCGATGCCGATGATCAGGTTCGGGCCGCTGATCACCTGCTGGCTGAGCGCCGCCGCATGTGCCAGCAACGCCAGGGTCAGCACCAGATGCTCGCGGTCGAAGCGCGCGCGCAGGGCGCGCCAGCCGGCAAAGGCGTACAGGGCGGCGGCGATCAGGCTGTAGGCGAGGGACATGGAGGTCATCACGGCAGGCAGGCAACGATAGCACCGCCGGTCGCCGCATCCGCAGCGGCGCCCGGCAAACCCCAACGAACCTCAGGCCGGCTGGCGGCGCCGGCCGGGCCGGCAAAACACCGTGCTACATTCCGGCCTCGTTCGAACTGCTGACGCTCATGCAGATCAGGATTCTCGGATGCAGCGGCGGGATTGGCCCCGGCCTGCGCACCACAACCCTGCTGGTTGATGGCGCGATGCTGATCGACGCGGGCACCGGTGTTGGCGACCTGCCTGCGCAGGCGCTGGCCGAAATCCGCACGGTGCTGCTGACCCACGCCCATCTCGACCACGTCTGCGGGCTCGCCTTCATGGCGGATAACCTGTTCGGCGAAATCGACCACGCGCTGCAGGTGCACGCGATTCCCGAAACGCTCGCGGTGCTGCGCCAGCACGTCTTCAACTGGCAACTGTGGCCGGATTTCACCACGCTGCCGGACCCGGTCAATCCGCTGCTGGTGCTGCAGCCACTGGAAGCGGGCCGGGTGCTGACGATCGGCGCGCTGCGGATCACGCCGTTTACGGTATCGCACACAGTGCCGGCGGTGGGCTACACGATCGAATGCGACACCGGCGCGTTCGCGTTCACCGGTGACACCCATGCCAGCGACACGCTGTGGGCGGCGCTGAACGCGCTGCCGCGACTCGATCACCTGATGATCGAGGTCGCGTTTCCGGACGAGGAAGGCGCGCTGGCCGATCGCTCCCGACACTTCACCCCGGCCGGGCTGGCCGTCGGCCTTCAAATGCTGCGGCATCGGCCGATGCTGCACCTGACCCACGCCAAGCCCGGCAGCGAGCAGCGGATCGCCGCGCAGTGCGTGCCGGCCCTGCGCGGCTGGCGATACCGGCACCTGCGCTGCGGCGATGACATCGAGGTCTAGCCGCGCGGCCGCTCCGGCATAATCGCGCCGCCCGCAACCTTCAACGGCAGTGCCGACCGCATGTTCGAAAACCTCAGTTCCCGCCTGACCCGCACGCTCGACGCCCTGCGTGGCCAGGGCCGTCTGACCGAAGACCAGGTCGCCACCGCCGCCCGCGAACTGCGCATGGCGCTGCTGGAAGCCGATGTCGCGCTGCCGGTGGTTCGCGAGTTCATCGACAAGGTGAAGGCCCGCGCCGTCGGCACCGAGGTCACCGAAAGCCTGACCCCCGGTCAGGCGATGCTGCGCGTGGTCCAGCAGGAACTGACCGCGACGCTTGGCGGCACGGCCGAGCCGTTGAACCTGCGCGCCCAGCCGCCGGCCGTGATCCTGATGGCCGGCCTGCAGGGTTCGGGCAAGACCACCTCGACCGGCAAGCTGGCGCTGCGCCTGCGCGAGGTCGACAAGAAGAAAGTCATCGTCGTGTCCTGCGACGTCTACCGCCCGGCGGCGATCGAGCAGTTGCGCGTCGTCGCCGAATCGGTCGGCGTTGAATGGTTCCCGTCGACGGGCGCCGACAAGCCGGTGGAGATCGCCAGGGCCGCGCTGGCGCATGCCAAGCTGCAGTTCGCCGACATCCTGATCGTCGACACCGCCGGCCGCCTCGGCATCGACGAGGAAATGATGCAGGAGGTCGCCGCCCTGCATGGCGCGCTGAACCCGGTCGAAACGCTGTTTGTCGTCGACTCGATGACCGGCCAGGACGCCGCCAACACCGCCAAGGCCTTCGCTGATCGCCTGCCGCTGACCGGCGTGATTCTGACCAAGACCGACGGCGACTCGCGCGGCGGTGCCGCGCTGTCGGTGCGCCAGGTCACCGGCAAGCCGGTCAAGTTCATCGGCGTCGGCGAAAAGAGCGGTGCGCTTGAAGTCTTCCATCCGGACCGCATCGCCGCCCGCATCCTCGGCCAGGGCGACATGCTGGGCCTGATCGAGGAGGCCGCGCGCAAGGTCGACAACGATGCGGCTACCAAGCTCGCCAACAAGCTCAAGAGCAAGAAGGGCTTCGATCTCGAGGACTTCCGCCAGCAGATGGCGCAGATGGAGCAGATGGGCGACATGGCGTCGATGCTCGAAAAGCTGCCCGGCGGCGCCAAGCTGCAGTCGCAGCTCAAGAACGTGAAACCGGAAAAGGAGATCAAGCGGGCGGTGGCGATCATCAATTCGATGACCCGGCAGGAGCGCCGCTATCCGGACCTGATCAAGGCTTCGCGCAAGAAGCGCATCGCCACCGGCGCGGGTGTCGAGGTGCAGGAAGTCAACAAGCTGATGCGCCAGTTCGACCAGACCAAGGAGATGATGAAGAAGCTCCAGGGCGGCGGCATGGCCAAGATGATGCGGGCGCTGGCCGGCCGCTTGCCGCCGGGCTTCGGGCCGCCGGGGCGCTGATGGCCGCGGTCGCGCTGCGGATTGCCGACTGCGATCCCGGCGATCCCCAGGCCGCTGCGCTGATCGCCCGCAGCGATGCCTACATGAGTGCGCTGTATCCGGCCGAAAGCAATCACTTCGATGGCATCGAGACCCTGCGCCAGCCCAACGTGCGCTTCGTCGGCGCGTGGCAGGCCGGGCGGATGGTCGGCTGCGGTGCGGTCAAGCGCCTGCCGGGGCCGCCGGCCTACGGCGAGGTCAAGCGGGTGTTCGTCGCAGAGGACTGCCGAGGTCAGGGCATTTCCCGGCGAATCATGGCCGCGCTGGAGCAGACGCTGAGTGACGCCGGCATCGGTCTGGCCCGGCTGGAAACCGGCATCCACCAGCCGGAAGCGATCGGCCTGTACCGCGCGCTCGGTTACCGCGAACGCGCGCCGTTCGGTGCCTATCGGCCTGATCCCCTGAGCCTGTTCATGGAGAAGCGGCTCGGCTGAACCCGCCGATCGTGCCGTCCGCTCAGGCCAGCGGCATTCGCAGCAGGTCGTCCGGACGGTCGATGTCGAGCCCGGCTGCGGCCAGCGGCACGGCGGTGACGCGCGCCGCCTGCGCCTTCACGACCGCGCGGGCGCCGTCGTCACCATCGAGCGCGGCCAGCGCCGGCAGGCAGTCGGCCGGAAACAGGCAGGGCGGGCCGCGGTTGTCGCCGAAGCCGGACACCAGCAGCCGGTCCGGCGATGGGTGATGCAGTTCTGCCAGGCGCTTGAGGTCGAAGCTGGTGACCTGCGGCAGATCAGCCAGGGTCAGCAACAGCCCGGACGGGGCGGCGCGCTTCGCGAGCAGCGCCTCGACGCCCTGGGCAATCGAGCGGCCAATGCCGCGCCACCATTCGCTGGCCTCGACGATGGCCAGATCGAGGCCGACCAGTTCGGCGCGCACCAGTTCGCCGTGGGCGCCGATCACCATCTGCACCGGCAGGCCGGTTTCCAGCGCGGTCAGTGCCGCGTGGCGCACCAGCGTGCAGCCGTTCGGCAGACGCGCCAACTGCTTGGCGCTGCCGAAGCGGGTCGCGGCCCCTGCCGCCATGACCATGACCACGGGGGCGGCATTCGGCGGGTTCATGCGTGGATCGGTCCGGTGGTCTGGCTGAGCGATTCTGCCCGCCGACCGCTGGTGAGCG